>DATBGJ010000559.1:0-1523 GCA_036558045.1 Thermoanaerobaculia bacterium | reverse complement strand
TGACTTCGCCCTGTTCAGCTACTTCCTCGGCTTCGCCGCCGACCTGACCACCCAGCTCGGCCGCGTGCTGGCCCAGTACAAGAAGCTCGGCGTCTCCTTTGGCCGGCTGGCCGATATGCTCCGCGGCGCTTCCCCGTCCCTCATCGTCGAGCACCAGCCCCTCTACGTCCACCAGGAGCCGCCGCCGTTAGCGCCGGTACCCACCACACCGGCCGACCGGCTGGAGCACCTCGAAGTCGTCGGCTTGACCTACCTCCACCCCGCCTCCGGCCGCGGGATCGAGGACGTCAGCTTCCGGCTCCCCCGTGGCACGCTCACTGTCATCACCGGCCGTGTCGGCGCCGGGAAGACGACCTTGTTGCAGGTGCTCCTGGGCCTGCTGCCGGCTGAAGCCGGCCAGATCCTCTGGAACGGCTCCGTCGTTGACGATCCCGCCGCTTGGCTCGTGCCGCCCCGCTGCGCCTACACCCCCCAGGTGCCCCGCCTGTTCAGCGAGACCCTGCGCGACAACCTCCTCCTTGGCCTGCCCGAGTCGCCCGCGACGCTGGAGAGAGCGCAGTACCTGGCCGTCCTGGAGCAAGATGTCGTGGGGATGGAGCAGGGGCTAGAGACCCTGGTTGGGCCTAAAGGCGTGCGCCTGTCCGGCGGCCAGATCCAGCGCGCCGCCGCCGCCCGCATGTTCGTGCGCGAGCCCGAGCTCCTCGTCTTCGATGACCTCTCTAGCGCCCTCGACGTCGAGACCGAACGCACGCTCTGGGACCGCCTGCTTGGTTCCCCTCACCCCCTTACCCTCTCTCCCACCAGGGGCGAGGGGGAACACGTCCACAATGGTGGCTCGCCGACACTCCCCTCTCCCCTCCGTGGGAGAGGGGCCGGGGGTGAGGGCCGCACCATCCTCGCCGTCTCCCACCGCCGCGCTGCCCTGCGCCGCGCCAACCAGATCGTCGTGCTCGACGAAGGGCGCGTCGCGGCGGTAGGCGAGCTCGATGCGTTGCTGGAGACGTGCGACGAGATGCGCCGCCTCTGGCACGGCGAGTACGACACCGCACCCGCCGCCCCATCTCGCTCGCCTACCAGCGCGTAGCCCCGTCCCGACTCCGAAGCCGGTCATAGCGTCGTGCAGGTCTCGTCATGCCACCGGCCGAGAGTATCGATCACGCACCCGTCCGAGGGGCGCTCTAGCCGCAGCACGAAAGACCGAGAACGGCAGAGCAATTCGTCTTTCGTCTTTCGTCCTTCGTCCTTCCTCTTGGTTCAGAGGTGAAACTCCCCCTCCCCGACGACCGATCGACTGCTCACCAGATCCTTCCACGCCCGGCCGCGCTCTGCCTCGCCCTCGTCGAACAGCCGGCAGTAGCTCTCATAGCGAATCCGGTCCAGCAGGCCGGCTTCCACGGCGGCGCGTATCGCGCAGCCCGGCTCATGCCGGTGGCCGCAATCGGCGTGGAAGCACGTGCCCAGGTACGGCCGGAACTCCCGGAAGCACCAGTCGAGCCGGCCCGCAGCCGCCCCGCCGAGCGCCA
>DATBGJ010000558.1:0-3928 GCA_036558045.1 Thermoanaerobaculia bacterium | reverse complement strand
CTGCCCGCGGCCGATGCGCTGCTGGCGGTAGAGGACGTCCCCGGGCGAGGTCAGCCGCACCGCGAGGGCGCAGACGGCCATCACCGGCGACAGGGCGAGCGCCAGCAGCGCGCCCGCCGAGAGGTCCAGCAGCCGTTTGAGCGGCCAGTTGATGCGCCACTCCGTCTCGCGCACCACCTCGATCAGCGGCAGGTCGCGCACCCAGCGGTAGCGCATGCGGCCGATCAGGCTCTCGAAGGGGCCGGGGAGCAGGAGGACGCTGGTGTGGTCCGGCCGCGTGCCGGCGAGGCTGTCGATCAGCCGCGTCTGCCACGAGTCGCCGCTGCCCACGAGGAGGATGTCCTCGATCTCGCCGGCGGCGAGGAGGGCCGGCAGGTCGTCGGTGGTGCCGAGGCAGGGACCGAGGCCGGGCTCCTCCCCTGCAGCAGCCGGCGTGCTCACCCAGCCCACCGCGCGCAGACCGTGCCACGGCTCGCGTTCCAGCGTCTGCACCAGCTCCCGTGCCGCCGCGCCGCCGCCGACGATGGCGACCGGCCGCTCCCGCCGGCGCTCGGTGCGGTCGAGGAACGCGCGCCAGCCGAACAGCAGGGTGAAATCGAGGGCCACGAAGAGCAGCAGCACCGAGCGCGGAAACTCGCGGTTGGCGAGGAACCACCACGCCATCAGCGCCATGGCCTGGAAAGCCGAAGCGCCGGCCAGGCTGCGGGCCATCTCGCTGCGGCTGCGCGGCCGCGTCGCGTCGTAGAAGCCGAAGAAGTACAGGGTGGCGAATTGCACCAGCAGCACCACCAGCCACTCGCTGGAGAAGAAGCGCAGCCGGTCCTCCGGCAGCAGCTCGCGCGTGAAGGGGAGCGGCAGATGGAGGCGCGCCAGGAAGGCGGCCCACAGCGCGGCGATCGCGGCCGCCCCATCGACCGCCAGCCGCAACGCCCGGCGGCGCAGCGTCTCCCGGCGCCAGGAGGTCATGGTGGAGACTTTATATGAAGAGCCCGCCTCGCCCGGCGCTTCCGCACCGGGCTAGCGAAACGTCGCCCAGAGGGCGATTCGCTTCAGAGAAGCGACATCTCGGTAGCCCGGTGCGGAAGCGCCGGGCGAAACAGGCGTCCTCCTTGACCACCTGTACACCCTGCGGATACTCTGCCCCGCTCAAGGAACAGTCCTCCGGCCCCATGAAAGTCATCGAGCATCTGGCCAACGCCAAACAGCCGCTGATCAGCTTCGAGATCATCCCGCCCCTGCGCGGCGGCGACGTCAAGGGCCTGCTCGCGCTGATCGACGACCTGGTCAAGTACCATCCGCCGTTCATCGACATCACCAGCCACGCCGCCGAGGTCATCTACGAGGAGACGCCCGCCGGCATCCAGCGCCGGGTCAAGCGCAAGCGGCCGGGCACCCTCGGGGTCTGCGCGCTGATTCAGAACAAGTACCAGATCGACGCCGTCCCCCACATCCTCTGCCACGGCTTCACCCGCGAGGAGACCGAGGACTTCCTCATCGAGCTGCGCTACCTGGGCATCGAGAACGTCCTCGCCGTGCGCGGCGACGACAGCGGCTACCAGAAGCCCCTTCCCTACGGCCGCAGCGCCAACCGCTTCGCCTGCGACCTGGTGGCGCAGATCTCTTCCATGAACGGCGGCCGCTACCTCGAGCAGGACCTCCTCGACGCCGAGCCGACCAACTTCTGCATCGGCGTCGGCGGCTATCCCGAGAAGCACTTCGAGGCGCCCAACCTCGCGCTCGACGTCCGCCACGTCAAGGACAAGGTCGACGCCGGCGCCCATTACGTGGTCACCCAGATGTTCTTCGACAACCGGCACTACTTCCACTTCCTCGAGCTCTGCCGCGAGCAGGGGCTCGAGGTGCCGGTCATCCCCGGGCTCAAGATCCTCACCTCGGTCAAGCAGCTCACCTCGATCCCGCGCACCTTCTTCGTCGACATCCCGCCCGAGCTCTCCGACGAGGTGCTCGCCGCCAAGCCCGAGCAGGTGGTGGACATCGGCGTCGAATGGGCGCGCAAGCAGACCCAGGAGCTGCTCGACCGCGGCGTCCCCTCCGTCCACTTCTACGTCATGCAGAGCGCCGCGGCGATCAAGAAGCTGATGGCGAAGCTGAAGGCCTGACCCTTCCCGGCATCCGAGCGTAAGGAAACGTTACGCCTCCCGTTCGTTTTCCTTACGGGCCCTTCCCGGCCTCTGTTTCGCTAAGCCTTTCCGGGTCAAAGAGATACCTGCTCCCGGGTCAAGAGAGATCACCGGGAGCCTGGAATAACTCCGGCAGAAGATCGCTTTCTCATTGGCCAGACCCTGCAGGCTCAGCCTTCGTACCGCCCCTTGACGAGCTTCGACATCGAGACTCCGGCGCCATGGAAGGCGCCGGTGGACTGGACCCGGAGGTCCGGAAAGGAGTGAGAAGGTGCCTGACAAACGGTATGCCGACCATCTCAAGGAGTGGGAGGACATCACGGCCTCAGCCGCCGCGAACGCCTCCGAGCTGCCCCAGCTCGAGCTCCTCCGCGTCGACCTGGAAAAGCTGCTCCAGGAGGCGCGGGACCTCACCAAGCAGCAGGCGGCCCACCAGGCCGCCAAGCAGGAGGCCTCGAAGCGCCTGCAGACGGTGATGTCCGAGGGCGCGAAGCTGGCGACGGTCATGCGCGGCGGCCTCAAGCACCGCTATGGCAGCCGCAGCGAGAAGCTGACGGAGTTCGGCCTGCAGCCGTTCCGCGGCCGAAAAGCGAAACCGGCTGAGACCCCCGACGCCCCGCCACCGCAGTCCGTCGCGAGCCCTCAACCGGCTCCTGACACCGATGAGCAGTAATCCGTAAGGCAGGATTCGGGGAGCGTGCCCCCAGCACGCTCCCTTTTTTGCTCCATCCCAAGCTTACGACGGCTCATGGGAACTTTCAATGGCTCGCCGGAAGATCCGAAGAGCCGGTGGAAGCTTCCGGCGGCCCGTGGCAAGCCTCCGGCGGCTCATTGGAAGTCTCCACAGACCATCGGATCGTCCAAGGGCCCGTTGAGGTCTCCGGCGCGCCACCGGAAAGTCCGAAGAGGCCGTCGGAAGCTTCCGTAGAGCCATCGGAAGCTCCAAGGGCTCATTGAAGATGTCGATGGGCCATCGGAAGCTTCCAGCGGCTCGCGGCAACCTTCAATGGCTCTGCGGAGACTTCCGGTGCGCCGCCGCAGCTTCCGGCGCCCCACAGGATGGAGCCGACGGCATGCCGGAGATTCCGGTGAGCGCCGGAGGTTTCCGATGACACGCCGGAAGCTTCCGGAGGCTCGTTGAAGGCTTCCACCGGGCCTATCCGCCCAGAAGATCTGCGGCGGTGATCACCTTTACGACGGCCAGCCCTCAATCTTCCGCGGTTGCGAGGCGGTCCAGTCGGGCGAGCTCATCCTGACGGTCGATGAGCTTCATTATGCATAGAAGCATAATGCTGATCGGCATAAAAATTTATCGCCTGCACCGCCTCCAGCCACTGCCGCCGCACCGTCTCGCAAGAATAGTCCGCGGCGAGACGGCGGAGACCGTTCTCGATCAATCGGCTGCGTACCGAAGGGTTGTCCAGCAGGTCGGTGATGGCCGTGATCCACGCGCCGGGTTCCGGACCGGCGAGCAGAAAATCCTCGCCCGGGCGGCCGGAGGTCCCTGCAGCGGCCCAGGGCGAGGCCACCACCGGCACTCCCGCCGACCAGGCTTCAAGGATCTTGACCGGAACGCCCGAGCCGCAGCGCATGGGCGCGAGCGATACCGTCGCCTGCGCGAGGATCGAGCGCAGATCTTCTGGCGATTCGATGAGCCGCGCCTCCGTCTCCTCCACGGTGCGGCGCAGAGCTCGTCCTGGACGATCCCCGGCGACCACCAGCCGCGCGTCCGGCCGCAGTCGGCGGAGCTCGGGCCAGACGTCGCGCAGCCACCAGGTGACGGCGTC
>DATBGJ010000557.1:0-3873 GCA_036558045.1 Thermoanaerobaculia bacterium | reverse complement strand
GCGCGGGCGCTTTCTGCCAGCGTCGAGACCGGCCTGGCTGCACCGCCAGCGGGCTTAGGGTTAGGCGAGGGAGCGAAGCGACCGCGGGCCCGCTGGCGCGTAGTGACGGGGGACGTCTAAAACAGGGATGCGGAAGTGCGGGCGCATCCCGGATTGGATGCGGCGCATAGATGGCTGGCGGGCGCATCGTTCATAGCCGTCCGGCATTCCTGGACCGGATGCGGCGCATGTGCGCCGCATAGATCGGCAAGGCTTTCCGGTCCTTCGCCGCCGGAGCGACGCCGAAGGGCGAGGCGAGCGGGACCGAGCGCCGCTGGAGTTCGGAAGAGCGCCGCGCTGCGCAGCGTACCTAGGCGCCACACACTGCTCCCGCATCCCGCTGCTTGCTTCTCAAATCACCTGATCTCCGATCAACTCCGATCACGACGCATCATCTGCTTGCAGCAGTTCTCTTCCCTGATTCCGTCCGGCCGCATACAGTCTGCGCGCAGCGTACGGCAGGCACCATACACTGCCCCGCATTCGCTGCTTGCTTCTCAAAAGACCTTTACTCCGATCAACACGGATCACGACGCATCATCCGCTTCCAGCAGATGTCCACCGCCGCTCCATCTCCGAGAGTGCGGCGCTGCTGGAAGGGTACAGCGGGTCCGGCGGGATGGCCCGCTCGGGCGTAGCCATCCGCAGAAGTCCCGGGATGTACCGCAACGTCCCAACGTTGATCAGCCGCTCCGTTCCAGGCAGAGTTATCTCCAGAGTCCAATCAAGAGGGTCACGGTGCACGCTGGAAATTCCTCCGTCGATGCGGCTGGACCCCCGGACTGATGGAGAGCACATCTATGTCACGAGAGACGGAGCGAAGAAACAAGAGCCTGCGGCGCTTCTATTCGATGGGAGAGGTGGAGGCGATCACCAGCCTGTCGCGTGCGACGATCTACCGGAAGATGGCCAACGGGACATTTCCGGCGGCAGTGCCGATCTCAGAGGGACGTGTGGGCTGGGAGAGACGAGCGGTGGACGAGTGGTGCGAGGCGAGGCTGGGAGGCGGACGGTGACGAGTGTAGAGCGGGAGCCGGATGAGCGAGCGTTGGAGTTTCAGGCGAAGGTGCGCCGTAAGGTGGGACCTCGATACAGTGAGGAGCTTCGCACGGAGGCGGTCACCTACGCTGAGGAGGCGATAAGGAAGGGGGCCTCCAGAGCAAACGTGGCAGCGGTCTTGGGACTAGACCCGTCGACGTTGTACCGCTGGCTGTGGCAAATGGCGGCCGGACAGCCTGCCGGCGAGTCGATGGAGGGGGAAGGGGGACGGCGAAGTGCGGTCTCGTTGGTCACCCCGGACGGCTATCGAGTGGAAGGTCTTACGCTTGCAGAGGTGAGCATGCTGCTTGAGGAGCTTCGCTGATCCGATGATCCAGTCGCGACCTTGGAGCCCGGCGACATCAGTCGCGATGTGTTTCGCGCCGCGCACCAGATGCCGCGTCCCTGGGACTTGAGACGGCCCGGCCTACTCGCTCCACAGCGCTTGCCTGAACTGCCTGTGACATCGCCGCGCCGGTATACTGCACCCGTATGGTGCGCATCTCGGCCCGGCAGATGTCGCAACTGGCAATCACGGCGCTATTTCTGGCGCTCATCCGCACGCTGGCGGAGTATTACCGTCTGCGGTACGTTCGCGGGACTTCGCTCGCACTCGCCGATGTGGCACCGTACATTACGGGCGGGCTGATGGCGGCGCTCGGCGCGTGGGCGGCTGTGGTGGCGTTCTTCGTCGGGCGGTACCGGGTGGCTACAGGAATCGTCGTCGCGGCAGTCGTGGCGATGCTGGTCTACAAGGCGGTCGTCATCGGCGGGGCACCGTAGCGGAAGCGGTCAGCTTCACGGGCGGCACCATTGTGGCGAGCGGCACTTCGACGCCGGCAACTAGCGCCCGCCCGTCCTGTATTCTTCGTGTATGTCCATCTCCGACTCAATCCTGGAGCCCGGCGATATCAGCCGCGAGATCCGGGACTTCGACCGCCGTCAGGAGCGGCGGCGCCGGATCGCACCCCGCGCCGCGCTGGTGGGAGTAATCGCGGGCCTGGTCGCCGCGGCCTTCCGCCTCCTTCTGGAAGCCGCCGACCGCGGGCGCGATGCCCTGTTTCGCGCCGCGCACCAGATGCCGCGTCCCTGGGGCCTGTTGCTCGTCCTCGTCCTCTGCGGCGTGGGCGCGGGAGCCGCGCTTTGGCTCGTCCGCCGGTTCGCCCCCGAGGCCTCCGGCAGCGGCATCCCGCATCTCAAGGCGGTCCTGCACCGGTTGCGCGGCATGCATTGGCGGCGCGTCCTGCTGGTGAAATTCGCCAGCGGCGCGCTGGGCATCGGCAGCGGTCTCGCGCTGGGCCGCGAGGGGCCGACCGTCCAGATGGGCGGCGCGGTGGGCCAGATGGTGAGCGGCTGGCTGCGCAGCAACGTCCGCGAGCGGCACATCCTCATCGCGGCCGGCGCCGGCGGCGGGCTCGCGGCGGCTTTCAACGCGCCTCTCGCCGGCGTGGTCTTCGTCCTCGAAGAGCTCCGCCGCGACTTCGCCCCCGGCGCCTTGACGGGAGCTTTCACGGCCTCGGTGACCGCCGACGTCGTGGTGCGCCTGATGACCGGACAGTCCCCCGTGTTCCACGTCGCCAGCCCTCCCGTGCCGCCGCTCTCCTGCCTTCCCCTGTTCCTGATCCTCGGCGTGGCGGCCGGCCTCCTCGGCGTCGTCTTCAACCGCGCGCTCCTCGGCAGCCTGCGCCTGTTCGAACGCACGTCCCGCTGGCCGTTCGGCCTCCCCGCCGCTCTCGTCGGCGTCGCCATAGGCTGCGCCGGCTGGTTCGCGCCGGAGACGCTGGGGGGCGGAGGCCCGCTGGTGCAGGACACCCTGAGCGGCGCGATCGGCATCCGCGCCCTCGCGGTGTTCCTCCTGCTGCGCTTCGCGATGACCATGGCGAGCTACGGCAGCGGTGCGGCCGGCGGGATCTTCGCCCCTTTGCTGGTCCTCGGAGCCCAAACCGGCCTGCTGGTGGGCCTGCTGGGCCAGACGGCGTTCCCCTCGGCCGCGGGCTTCGGCACTTCCTTCGCCGTGGTCGGCATGGCGGCGCTCTTCACCGCCATCGTCCGCGCGCCGCTCACCGGCATCGTGCTGATCCTCGAGATGACTTCGAGCTACCCGCTCATGCTGCCGCTGCTGGCGGCCTGCTTCACCGCGTACGCCCTCGCCGACCTGCTCCGCGACCGGCCCATCTACGAGGCCCTGCTCGAGCGCGACCTGCTGCGCGGCCAGCCGCCGCCGGCGGCCGAGGCGGAACAGGCGACGATCGTCGAGATCCTGGTCGAGGAGGGGGCGCCTTTCGACGGCCAGCGCGTGGCGGACCTGGGCCTGCCGCAGGGTTGTCTGTTGATCGCCGTCCAGAGGGGCGAACGGGAGGAGGTGCCGTCTCGGGATACCGTCCTCCGCGCGGGCGACCGGCTCACCGCCGTCGTGGCGCCTTCAGCGGCCGCCAGCATCCATCTCCTCAGACAAGGCGGGGATTATCGCGCCGCCCAGGAGTAGCCCCCGCCGCCGCAAGGTCCGTGGAGCGGCCTTCCACAGCGTCTCGAGAACCCTGTGGGACGATGGGCGCGAGCCCCGGTGCGTGGCGGTCGTCCCGCGCATGATCCAGGAACTCATCGACCCACCAGTGGACGTCTTCGGTGAAGACGTTGCGCCGCAGGCGGGCCATGCGCCGTTGGCGCTCCTCGGCCGGCATCTCGCAAGCGCGCGCGATGGCACCGGCGACACCGAGAATGTCGTAGGGATTGACCAGCAGCGCCCCATCGGCGAGCTGGCTGGCGGCGCCGGCGAACTCCGAGAGCACCAGCACG
>DATBGJ010000556.1:0-1966 GCA_036558045.1 Thermoanaerobaculia bacterium | reverse complement strand
CGACTTCGCCTGGTATCCGACGATCGGCAAGCGCCGCATCGAGCAGTACCGGCGGACGAGCAAGTGGATGCGCCTCTTCGAGCAATATCCGGAGGCGGTCCAGGAAGAAGAGCGGGCGGCCTGAGCCGCGAGGGAGCCGGGCCGCGCGAGGAGCGCGGCTCGGGTCTGGAGCGGCTCGGCCGGCGGCTGCTGGTGCCGCTCGGTCTGGGCGCGCTCGTGGTCCTGGGGCTCGCGCTCACCGCGCACCCGCGGGATCTCGCCCGCAGCCTGCGCGGGTTCGATCTCCGCCTGCTGATCCCCGTGCTCTCGCTGTCCCTGGTGAACTACGCCCTGCGCCTCGTGCGCTGGGAGGTCTATCTCTCCCGGCTCGGGGTTCGCCTGGCCCGCTCGCGCAGCCTGGCGGTCTTCCTGATCGGATTTCTCCTCTCGGTGACTCCCGGCAAGGCAGGGGAGCTGGGCAAGGCCTGGCTGGTGCGGGAGCTGGGGGGCGGCCCGGCCTTGCGCGTGGTGCCGGCGATCCTGGGCGAGCGGCTGACCGACGTCCTGGGCGTTCTTCTCCTCATCGCCCTCGGCAGCCTGCCGTTTCCCGGCGGACCCTGGATCGCCGCGGCCGGCCTCGCCGGTGTGGCCGCGGCGATCGCCGCGCTGACCTGGCAGCGGCTCGCGGAGCTGCTGTTTTCCTGGCTGCAAAGGCTGCCGGTCCTTAGGTCTCGCGTCCCTCACCTGCAGGAGATCTACGCCAGCCTCCGCTCGCTGCTGTCGCCGAGCCTGCTGCTTCTCGCCTTGGCGTTGTCCGTCGCGGCCTGGGGCGCCGAAGGGCTGGGCTTCTTCCTCGTCGTGCGGGAGTACGCGCCCGGAGCCGGCTTGCTACCGTCGGTCTTCAACTACACGGGCTCGACGTTCCTGGGAGCCCTGTCGATGCTCCCCGGCGGGCTCGGCGCCGCCGAGGGAGCGCTCGCGGCGCTGCTCCACTCCCAGGGCCTGGATACGGCCGACGCGGGCTCCGTCACCCTCCTCATCCGCGGCGCGACGCTCTGGTTCGCCGTCCTCCTGGGTCTCTTGGCCCTGCCGTCCGTCCTCCGCTGGCTGGCGGCACAGAAAAAAAGTTGAGCGATGACGGACGGTTTTCCCGTTTATATAGGCGCGGGGAATTCCTGTCTTGAGGTACGAGCCGGTATCTCAAACGTCTGGAGGGCGAGACATGGGAGGGACACGGTCGCTGACCGCGGAGAGGATCGATCGAGCCATCCTTCTGCTGCGGGACGAGAAAGTCATGCTGGACAAGGACATCGCTGCTCTGTACGGAGTGCCGACCAAAGTCCTTATACAGGCCGTCAAGAGGAACCTCGAGCGGTTCCCGAGAGACTTCATGTTCCAGCTCACCCCGGAGGAAGTCGAGAGCTTGAGGTCACAATTTGTGACCTCAAGCTGGGGCGGCCGCAGGTACCCGCCCTATGCCTTTACCGAGCAGGGGGTGGCGATGCTCTCCAGCGTCCTGCGCAGCGAGCGGGCGGTGCGGGTCAATATCGAGATCATGCGCGCCTTCGTCCGTCTGCGGCAGATGATGAATACACGAGCGGACCTGATCCGCAGACTGGACGAGTTGGAGCAGAGGTACGACGCTCAGTTCAAGGCGGTGTTCGATGCGCTGCGACAACTGATGGCTCCGGCGGGAGCAGCACCCCGGCGGATCGGCTTCAAGGAAACTTGAGGTCACAACTTGTGACCTCAAGTTGGAGTAACCCCTATGCCAGCTTCTGGCCGCACTCGGGGCAGAACCGCGGGCTGCCTTCGATCTCGCCGCCGCAGCCGCCGCACTGCCTTTTCTGCGCCGTGGGGGTGCCGCACTCGGGGCAGAACTTGGCGCCCCCCAACTTGGCGCCGCAGGCCTTGCAGACGACGCCGGTCACCTTGCCGAGGTCCCGGCCCTTCATCCAGTCGACCTGCTGGGCCTTCTCGAAGGCCT
>DATBGJ010000555.1:0-3951 GCA_036558045.1 Thermoanaerobaculia bacterium | reverse complement strand
CGCGGCCACGCGGTGAGCGTCGTCGCGCTGCCGATGCGCTCGTATCCGCGCGCCCTGCTCGACAAGCTCTCGCCGCGGCTGCTGGCGCTGCTGCGGGACGCCGCGTTCGACCTGCTCCTCCAGGACGAGCTGGCGCACCCCTCCTGCGTCCGGCTCAACCGGCGGCTGCGGCGGACAACTCCCATCGTGCCGATCGTCCACCTGCTGCGCGTCAGTCAGCAATGGCCCGCCTGGCAACGGCCGCTCTACCGCTTCGTCGAACGGTCCTATCTGTCGTCGGCCGACGGCTTGATCCTCGTCAACCCGCAGCTCCGCGAGCGCATCGCGAAGCTGACCGGAGCGGAGCTCCCGGCGGTCGTCGCGCGGCCGGCCGGCGATCACGCGGCCGGAAGGATTTCGCCGGAGCGTATCCATGCCCGTGCGCACGAGCCGGGACCTCTCAGAATTCTTTTCGTGGGCAATCTGACGCCCTTGAAGAACCTCCACCTGGTGATCGATGCCCTCGCCCGTCTGAATCCCCGCGATTGGCGGCTCGACGTCATCGGCAACCTCGAAGTCGACCGCGCCTATACCCATCGGCTGCGCCGCCGGATCGGACTGGACGGACAGGTGACGCTCCTCGGCGAACGGCCGCGCAGCGAGGTCGAGGCCTACCTGGCGCGCAGCCACGTCCTGGCCATGCCCTCGGCGCCGGAGAGCTACTCGATCGTCTATCTGGAAGCGATGAGCCACGGCCTGCCGGTCGTCGCCAGCACCGCCAGCGACTCGGCGGCGATGATCGAGCACGGCGGCAACGGCTTCCTCGTCGCGCCGGGAGACGCGGACGCGCTGGCCTGCAATCTGCAGCTGCTGATGACCGATCGCGAGCGCCTCGCGCGGATGGGGCTCGCGGCGCGGCGCTTCTATGACGCGCACCCCACCTGGGACGAGTCCATGGAGCGCGTTCACCAGTTCCTGCTGAGCCTGCGGGGACACCCATGATGCCGATGGTCGCATACGCCCATTTCGGCCTCCGCTCGTTCCTCCTCGGCGCCATCTTCCTGGCCCTCATCAAAGCGATCCGGAATTATCCGCTGGCAGCCCGCAGGCTCTGCGATCTGGCCCTGGCCGACTACCTGCTCGTGCTCGGCTTTGCCGGGCTGGAGCTGGGTGTCTTCGCGGTGCTCCCGGCGCCGGGATTCGTGCGGCCGGGCCTGGCGCTCGTTCTCATCGCGGTGCTCTGGTTGGACGCGGTCCTCTTTCGCCAACTCGCGGTCGACCTGAGCTGGGAGAGCTTCCGCGCTTATCTGCCGTACCTGTGCCGAGGCGATTTCAAGGCCGAGGCCGCGCAGCTTCTTTCCGAGGCGGGACGGGATTCGCTCTGGATCGTTCCAGTGTGGGGAGCCGCGCTCTATCTCGCCCGCGAGCTGTGGGCGGGCTCCTGGATTCCCGCCGTGCTGGCCGCCGCCTTCGGCGTCCATGTCTTCCTCTTCTTACGCGGATGCGTCCTGGACGACCGCCGGCAGCCGATGCTGCTCGTCGCGTTGCTCGTCCTCGACTTTTCGCTCGCGGCTTCTCCGCTGGCGCGGACGGCTGCCCGCGCCGAAGCGCTCGTGGCCTGTCTGCTGCCCGCCGGCCTCCTGGCGCTGCGCGCACGGGCTGCGAGGAGGCCGGGGGCTGCCCCCGGGCTCACCGCGCCCTCTCATTTCGGCAGCTTCGCGAGGCCGTCCTTCCCGCCCCTCGCCTCGGATCTGCCGATCCGCGACGAGCACAAAGAGCTGCTGGAGCTCGGGCCGCGGATACCGCGGCGAAGCCCTCGATTCGGACAGCTCGCGGGCGCCAACGTGCTCTTGCTGACGCTGGAATCGGTCGCCCGCGAAGCGCTCGCCCTCTACCGTCCGGGCGGTGCCCGCACCCCGTTTCTCGAGCACCTGTGGGACCGCTCGGTAGTTTCGGCGCACCACTTCTGCATCAGCTCTCACACCAACAACGCCCATAGAGCGCTTTTCTCCGGCCGCTACGCGCTCGATGCCGACTTCGGCCTGTTCCGAGGCTTTGCCCGCTCCGGTTATCAGACCCTGTATCTCTATGCCGGAGATTCCCGCTCCTTCGACCTGCGGCAGCTTCTCGAAACGGCGGGCTTCGACCACCTGCTGGACATCGAGCAACTTTCCGGGGCGCGGCAGGAGACTGCCACCGACCGTCTGCTCGCCACCCGCGGCGTGGACGAGGTCCTGGCGACCCGCGATGCAAACCGGCCTTTCTTCCTCCAGATCATGACCGGGGATACCCACTGGCCGTACTTCATCCCGGACGCGCGGCCCGGCGCTCGGCGGGGCGACGAAAAGTCCCACTATCTGCGCGCTCTCGAGGCGGCGGACGGCGTCTGGAGGGACCTCTGGGACCACCTCGCTGCAGCGGGGCTGCTCGCCGACACCCTGGTGGTGATCACCGCCGACCATGGCGAGTCCTTCGGCGAGATGGGATACCGGTGTCATAGCACCGCGGTCATCAAGGAACAGATCGAGGTGCCGTTCCTGCTGCACCATCCGCGTCTCGACCCCTGTCAGATCCCTTTTTCCAGCCATCTCGACGTGCTGCCGACGGTGCTGGACCTCCTGGGGATCGACCACGGCGTGGCGTCGTGCGGCGAGTCGATCTTCCATCCGCACCGCACGCCCGGCCTTCTCCTGTACAGCGAGCTGCGGCGCAACGGCGTGCCGTCGAGCCAGGGGCTGATCTTCGGCGACAGGAAGATCATCGTCGACCTGCCCTTCCACCGCCTCTGGGAGCTCGACTGGAACGACGGGCTCCGGCGCGACCTGGGGGACGATCCTTACTATCCTTCGCTGATCCACCTGTTGCTGGATCGGGCCGGCCTGGTCCATCACGGCAGCCGCTCGGCAACGATCAAGCGGTAGCGCACGAGGCCGCGCCGGTAGAGCCTCTCCAGGGCCACGCCGCCGAGATAGGCGTCCAGCACGACGCGCACGCCGGCCACCGGCAGCAGCGCGCGAGCCCGGCCATAGCGCCGCTCGGCCGCACGCAGCTCCGCGGCCGGCCGGGTCTCGAAGCCGGCCGAGAGGTCCTCGTCGCGCAGCACGCGCAGGCCGGCCAGGGCGCGGGCGTACGAAGAGTCCGTGGGCACCGCGCCGATCGCCCACAGCCGGCGGATCGTCTCCAGGTCCGCATCGCCCGGGGCTTCGTCGCGCGGCACGTCCTCGACGAGGACCAGCCGGCCGCCGGGACGCAGCGCCGAGACCAGATTCGCGAAGGTCCGCGCGAAATCGGGGCTGTGGATGAGCGCCTCGATGACGACCACGGCGTCGTAGGTCTCCGCGATCGGCTCGTCGTAGCCCCGCAGGTGGAAGCGGCAGCGGTCCGCGAGCCCGCGGCGGCGCGCCTCCTCGCGGGCCACCCGCCACTGCACCCGGCTCACGGTCAGCCCGTCGTAGCTGCCGCCCGCGCGCTCCTGCCAGCGGAAGACCGTGCCGCCGAAGCCGCAGCCGGCGTCGAGCACCCGCGGCTGCGGCGGCAGACCGGCCGCGGCGAGGGCCCGGTCGACGATGTAGAGACGCCGCTCGGCCTTGCCGTAGGAACCCTGCAGCTCGTCCGGGATGCGCAGCGTCTTGTGCATGGTCAGGTCGGCCCGCGAGCGGCCGAAGAGCCGCACGTTGGCCAGCAGGTTGAAGCGCGAGAGCCAGTCGTAGAGGCCGACGAGCTCGCGGGAGGGCGGCGCCGTCATGCGTAGCTCAGCAGCACCTGGATCGCCTCCTCCGGCCGGCGGTCGAGCAGCTCGTAGGCCGCCGCCGCGTCGCCGAACGGGAACCGGTGGGTGATCAGGCCGGCGGGCCTCATCTCGGCCAGCAGCCGCCAGGCCACCTCCAGGCGGCGGGCCTTGTCCCAGCGGGCGGACCAGCGCGCGGCGATGGTGCTCACCTGGCTGCTCACCAGTTGGATGCGGCTGCGGTG
>DATBGJ010000554.1:0-1559 GCA_036558045.1 Thermoanaerobaculia bacterium | reverse complement strand
GTGATGCTGTCGCCGAAGCAGAGGTATTTCTTCGGCGTGGTCTGCGCGGCGGCCAGCGAAGGGAGCAGCCCCAGCAGGAGAAGGGCGGCGGCGGACCGATGGAGGAGGCTCACGGGATCTTTTCCAGTCGCGCCGCGGCGGCGTCCTCCCGGCCGGGCCAATGCATGCGGACCTCGTCCCCGGCGAAGGCGACGACGGGCCGGTCCAGCGGCGAGGAGATCTTCGCCTTGCCCCGCGTCCGCCCGGCCGCGTCGAGATCGAGGACCGACCAGGCGCGCGGGTAGGCGTCCATGTAGAGCAGGCGGGGATGATCCGCTTCGCCGAGGAAGACGGGGAAGAGCGAGCCGGAGGGACCGGCGGCGCGCTCGCCTTGCCATTCCCCCTGCTCGAGGCGGGCGAGGCGCAGTTGATAGCCGTGCCCGTCGTAGCGGCTCCAGGCGAGCAGCGCGCCGCCCTTGACGGCGGTGACGGCGGGGACGATGTCCGGCACCCGGTTGCGTTCGGAGACGCGGCGCACGGGCAGCCATTCGCCGCTCACGCGCCGGCTCCACACGATCTCGTCGGCGGTGCCGTCGAAGGCGCTCCAGGCGAGGAGCCAGGAGCCGTCGTCGAGCACGGCGCCGGAGAGCGCGAGCTGGCTTCCGGGGCCGGGGTGAGAGACCTGCTGGGTGGCCTGCCAGCGCTGACCGGTCCAGGCGGCGGAGCGCACGGAAAGGGCGGTGATGCCATCGCCTTCGAGCCAGGCGAGCCCGGCGAGGCGGCCGCCGTCCACCAGCAGCACGGGTCCGCGGCGCAACGCGCCCGCCGGTCCCGCGGGCTCGGCGAACGGCCGCCATCCTTTGTCGTCTCCGCGCAGCAGAAACAGCCGCTGGCCGCCGTTGGCGGCATCCGGGAAGGTCCCGGCGGCGATCCAGCCCGCGTCGAGCGCGGCGAAGGAATAGACCGTCGCCCGCTCCGGCAGGGGCACGCTCAGGTTCCGGCCGTCCGGCAGCTCCAGACGAGCCGAGCTCTCCAGGGGGATCAGCGCCAGCGTCTCGCCGTTGCGCCACGCCTGGAGGGGCTCACCCTGGGCGAAAGCGGCGGCCGCTCCGTAGACGGAGAAGAGGCATACGACGACCCACAGCGGGCGAATTGGCGGTCCGCACACGTGGGATATCCTACCGCAGATCCGGAGGACCTGCCGGGCTGGAGCCGATCTGTCTTGTATCGCAAATTCTGGAAACACTACGTTCTCGCCTCCGCCCTCTGCGCGTCCGCCCTGGGCTGCCGCGGCTCCGAGCCGCCGCCGGCCCATCACGGTCCGATCGTCCTGATCACCATCGACGCTCTGCGGGCCGACGTGGTGGGTGCTTTCGGCGGTCCGCCGAAGATCATGCCCGAGCTCTCCGCTCTGGCCCGGCAGGCTGATTGGTCCGGCCGCGCGGTCTCGCCTTCGAGCTGGACGGTGCCCTCCATGGCCGCCATCTTCACCGGCTTCCAGCCCTGGCGGGCGCGGAGCTGGTCCAATGACCGGGCCGTGCTCGACGAGCGGTTCGTCACCTTGCCGGAAGCGCTGAAGG
>DATBGJ010000553.1:0-2580 GCA_036558045.1 Thermoanaerobaculia bacterium | reverse complement strand
GCGTCCATCTCCAGCAGGCAGGTGCCGAGCCGGCCGCCGGCCACGTTCTGGGTCTTCAGCGCCCGCGTCAGTTGTTGGACCGAGATCCAACCGCGCGCTACGAGGATCTGTCCGAGCTTTGCCATGCGGGAGTCAGCGAGTGATGGGCTCTAAATGGTTCACTTTTCTAGACTTAAGCGCAAGAGCAACATTATAGAGGCCCTTCGATAGCCTTGTAAAGCGGCGTGCAGCGCTGCTATCCTGCAGGGTGTGAAGCTTTACGTCGCCGCGGCTTCGGCCGCCTGTCTCGCCCTTCTTCCCGCCGCCGTCGCCGCCGCGCCTTCCCCCGCCGCGATCGAGCCGCCGGCAGCTTCCTATCAGTTCGCCCTCGGCAAGCTGCTGGCCGTCGAAGGCTCGGTCAACGACGCCCTCGCCGCCTTCGAGGAGGCGGAGAAGCTCGCCGCCGGGTCCCCGGACGCCGCCTACGTCCTGCTCGAGCACGGCCAGCTCCTGGCCCGCACGGCCCAGTATGCGCGCAACCCGTCGGCGCGGGACGAGTCTCTGCGCAAGGCCGGCGAGAAGATCGACGAGGCGCGCCGGCTGGCGCCCGAGAACCTCGACGTGCTGCGCGCCGTGGGCGACGTCTACCTCGATCTCGCGGCCACCGATCCCGCCGCGATGGTCACGGCGCGGGACGCGCTGGAAGAGGTGCGGCGGCGGGCGCCGACCGACGTGCAGGCCTTCATGACCCTGGGCCGCATCTATCTCGACCAGAACCAGCCGCAGAAGGCCGCCGAGGTCTTCCACGAGCTGATCGACAACGTGCCGCAGCAGCGCATGGCCTACGCCCTCCTCGTCGAGTCGCTGATGCAGGCCAATCAGCCGGCCGAGGCCGAGAAGGCGCTGCAGGAGATCCTGACCTTCGATCCCGGGTCCCTCGAAGCCCGCCTGACGCTGGCCGACATCCAGAGCCGGCGCGGCGACTCCAAGGCCGTGCTGGAGACGCTGCGCGGGGCTCCCGAGGAGGCGCGCGACGATCCGCGGCTCAAGCGCCAGACCGCCTGGGCCCTCTACCAGAACGGCGAGCTGGAGGAGGCTCTCGCGGCGGTGGATTCGCTCGCCGGCAAGGACCCGGACAGCAACGCCCTCGCCCTGCTCAAGGGCCTCATCGTGGCGGCGCAGGGCCGCAACAACGAGGCGATCGGCCTCCTCGGCAAGGTGCGCGAGGCGCAGCCGAAGGACCCGGCGGTGGCGCTCGCCCTGGCGCGGGTGATGCAGCGCGCCGGGCGGCGCGACGCGGCGGCGGCCTTGCTGATCGAGCTCGCCGAGACCCTGGAGCGCGACGGCAAGGCCGCGGAGTCGCAGGAGCTGCGCCTGGAGGCGGCGCAGGTGTATTTCGACGCCAAGCAGTGGCCGAAGGTGGAGGAGGTGCTGCGGCCCCTGCTCGCCTCCACGGACGACGCCGTGCGCAATCCGGCCGTGCTGCTGCAGGCGGACGCGCTCGCCAAGGACAACCGGCTCGACGAGGCGCTGGCGCTGCTCGCCGGCGCCAAGGAGTCCGTCGCCGTCGCCGGCAAGCGGGCCGAGCTGCTGGCCCGCGCCGGCCGCGCCGAGGAGGGGGGACGCCTGTTCGCCGAGCTGGCGGGCCGCAACGACGCCGCGGCGCTGGCGGCGGCGCAGGCCTACCAGCGGCTCGACCGCTACCAGGAGTCGATCCCGATCCTGGAGAAGCTCGCCGCCGGCCACCCGGACCAGGCCGTCACCGGCTTCCTGCTGGGAGCGGCCTATGAGCGCACCGGCCAGCGCGACAAGGCGGTGGCGGAGTTCCGGCGCGTGCTGCAGGTCGAGCCGGATTTCCACGCCGCGCTGAACTACCTCGGCTACACCTACGCCGAGGCCGGGATCAACCTGGAGGAGGCGCTGACGCTGGTGAGCCGGGCGGTGGCGCTCGAGCCCGACAATGGCGCCTACGTCGACTCTCTCGGCTGGGCCTACTACCGACTCGGCCGCACCGAGCAGGCCCGCAGCTACCTCGAACGGGCCGCCCGTCTGGAGCCCGAGGACGCGACGCTTCAAGAGCACCTGGGAGATGTCTATGTTGCGTTGGGGCAGACGGAGAGGGCACGGCAGGCTTACCAGCGGGCGCTCACGCTCGCCGGCGACAACGCGGAGCAGGTCCGCCGCAAGCTGGACGGGCTCGGCAAGGTCCAACCTCGCTAGCGCATTCCTGTTTCTTCTCCTCGCGTCCGGCTGTGCGGGCGGGCCGCCGCCCCGGCCGCTGCCGGCGGCGGCTCTCGCGCCGTGGCAGATCCCGCAGGGCGCCTACGGCTCGCAGCGGCTCTACCGCGTGAGCTACTCGGGCCCGGAGGGAGAGGGCTCGTTCCGGGTGACGCTGCGCCTGGTCTCGCCGTCGCGCTACCAGTTGCAGGCCGTGGATCCGGTGGGCCGCTCGCTGTGGAGCCTCGACGTCCTGCACGACGCCGGCCTGTGGCTCAACCACCGCGCCCACAGCTACTGCCGGTTCGAAGGGCGCTTCGATCTCACCGGCGTGCCCCTGGGGCCGTTCCCCCTGCTTTCCCTGCCCTCGCTGCTGCTCGGCCG
>DATBGJ010000552.1:0-4027 GCA_036558045.1 Thermoanaerobaculia bacterium | reverse complement strand
CTCGGCCGCGACGTGGCGCTGAAGTTCCTCTCGCCGACGGCGCGCAGCCCGCGCGACGAGGCCCGCTTCCGCCGCGAGGCGCGCGCCGCGGCGGCGCTCGACCATCCCAACATCGGCACCATCTACGAGGTCAGCGAGCGCGACGGCCGGCGCTTCATCGCCATGGCGTTCTACGACGGCGAGACGCTCGCCGCGCGGCTCGCCCGCGAGCCGGAAAACCGGCTGCCCATCGCCGAAGCCGCGGCCGTCGCCGGCCAGCTCGCCTCGGCCCTGGCGGCGGCGCACGCCGCGGGCGTGGTGCATCGCGACCTCAAGCCGGACAACGTGATGCTCACCCGCGGCGGGCGGGTGAAGCTCCTCGACTTCGGCCTCGCCAAGTGGGCCGAGGGCCCCACCGTCACCGAGCGCGGCGTGGTGGTGGGCACGGCGGCCTACATGGCGCCGGAGCAGCTCCGCGGCAGCGACAGCGGCCCCGCCGGCGATCTGTGGGCGCTCGGCGTGGTGCTCTACCAGATGGTCACCGGCGAGCGCCCGTTCGGCGGCGAGCGGCGCGGCATGGTGCACGCCATCCTGCACGAAGATCCGCCGCCGGCGCGCGAGCTGCGGCCGGAGGTGCCGGAAGCGCTCGAGCGCATCGTCGCCCGCTGCCTCGCCAAGGCTCCCGAGGAACGCTATCCGGACGCCGACGCGATCCTCGCGGAACTCGCGGCCGCCGGCCTCTGGGAAGCCGGCAGCACCAGCACGACCACGGCGGCCGTAGCGCAAAAGCCGGCCTGGCGGAAGTGGGCCGCGGCCCTCGCGGCGGTCCTGCTGCTGGCCGGCGGCGTTACGGCGTTTCTCCTCTTGCGGCGGCCGGAGCCGACGCTCTACGTGGCCGTGCTCAAGCCGGAAGTGGCGGGCTCCATGCCCGCCGACGACAAGGCTCAACTGATCGCGAATCTCCAGGCCGCTCTGCTTCGCACCATCGCCTCCCTCGAAGGCCTCGCCGCCCTGGACTCGGCGCAGGTCAGTCCGCTGAAGGGCTCGCCGGCGGAGGTGGCCCGCGCCGTGGCGGCGGGCGAGGTCGTCGCTTCGCGCGCGAGCTGCGGCGGCGACCTCTGCCAGGTCGACCTGCGGCGGCTCGGCGGCGGCGACGGCCGCGTGCTCTGGTCGGAGACCCAGCGCCTCCCTGCCTCGAACCCGCAGCTCTTCGCCGACGCCGTCGCCGCCTCGCTGCGGCATGGCTACGCCGACCGGGATCTGCGCGTCTCCCGGCTCGAGCTGCAGGTCTCCGAGCAGGACTACCGCAAGTATCTGGAGCTGCGCCGGCATCTCGGCGATCCGGCGGCCCTGGAGGGGATCCTTTCCCAGCTCGCCGAGCTGCGGCAGCGGGCGCCGCGGTTCCTCGACGCCTACATGCTGGAGACCTGGGTGGCTTCACGCCGTTACCTGGATACCGGCGACGAACGCTACCGCGACCGCGGTCTCGCCGTGGCGCAGGAGGCGCTCAAGATCGCGCCGCGGGATCCCCGGCCGCTGGTGGCGCTGTTCTCGGCGTTTCTCGACTCCGGCCGGCTCGACGACGCCGAGGACATCCTGAAGCGGATTCAGGAGGTGGACCCCGCCGGCAGCCTGCTGCGGCGCGGCCAGCTCGCCGAACGCCGGGGACGCTCCGACGAAGCTCTCAGGCTGATGAACGAAGCCGCCCGCCTGCAGCCCTCGTGGTCGACGCTGCTCACCGTCGCCAACGCCGAGTACCGGCTGGGCCGGCTCGCGGACGCACGGCGCCATCTGCAAGAGCTCCTGCAACGCTCCCCGGGCAACATCGAAGGCCTCAAGGCCCTCGCCCAGATCGAGCTGCTGCACGATCCCGACCACGCCGTCGCCCTGCTGCGCCAGGCGGCCCAGGGCGATCCCAGTCCCAAGGCCCTCACCAACCTGGGAGTCGCCCTGCTCCTGCTGCGGCGCTACGACGAAGCGGAACGCAGCCTCCGCCGGGCCCTGGCCCTCCAGCCGGACGACTCTCCGGCGGCCCTCAATCTCGCCGATTGCCTCGTCCTCAACGGCCGTCCCGAGGAAGCCCGCAGCCTGTACGCGAGCATCGCCGCGACGACGGAGCGCCAGGCGACCCCGCGCAACTGGCAGCTCCTCGGCATCAAGGCGCAGGCCCTCGCCCACCTGGGGAAGACCGTGGAGGCGGTGGAGGCCATCCAGCAGGCGCTGCGGCTGACTCCGGACAACGCCCAGCTCGCCTACGAAGCCGCGGTCGTCTACACGCTCCTCGGCGACCGCGTCTCCGCCCTCTTCCAGGCCCGCCGGGCCGCCGACGGCGGAGTCGAAGCCCAGTGGTTCGCGCTGCCCTTCTTCGATCCCCTGCGGAGCGAGCCGGGTTTTCCGGGCACCGCCGGCCGGCCTGCGAGCTAGCCGCCCGGAGGCGGATCGTTCGTCACCGAGATCGTCGGGTCGTGGATCGTCACGTTCCGGGTCACCTCCTCGGTAGAGAGATGCCAATCGATGGAAATCTCATAGTTGAAGGCGTTCGCGGAGAGGACATCGCTCTGGAACTCGGCGGTCCAGTCGTCCCCGTCGGCGGCAGGGCCGCTGACGACCGAGACCTTCGCCGGCAGCCCGCTCGACGGCGGCAGGATGATCCCGGGGTCCCCGAACTCCGCGATCAGCCCCGGAGTATCCACGACGAGGCTCCAGTACAAGGTCCATCTGCCATGGGGAAACGCCACCGGAGCCGCGTCGATGTTGATGTCCTCCTGCCCCTCCGGGAGGGACACCACCACGGTCAAGCTGATGGACATGTTCGATGGATCGTAGACGATGGTGGGCTCTGTCGTGGCTGATTCGGCGGCCGCTCTTCTGAGTGCAGATTGCATGGCGGGGAACCCTCCTTGAGAGAAGCTGGTTTGTGATCGCCGGCAGTGGAGAGCAAGGAGCGTACCGCATGCCGCCGGCGCGCCTCTCCCTCGGGCGCCGGGCGGGCGCCGCGGCGAGCCTGCCTCTCCGCGTTGGCAGCGGCTCGCGGGGCTCCTCTGTCTTCGCGAAGAGGCGGTGCCCTCTCCAAGAGGCATTCCCCAAAAGCGCGGCCGCCGCCCCGGGAGGGAGAGGCGGCGGCCTGAGGAAGACGACCGGACGCGCGTGGAGGAGTTACCGCTGGATCGTGAAGTTCACCGTCAGCGTGTAGTACACCTTGACCGGCTTGTTGGCCAGGGTGGCGGGCTTGAAGCGCCACTGCTGGATGGCGTCCACCGCCGCCTGGTCGAGACCCATCGGCAGGCCGCGCAGCACCCGCACGTTGGTGACGTTACCCTTCTCGTCGATGATCGCCTCGACGATCACCGTCCCCTGCACGCCGGAGCGCCGGGCGATCTCCGTGTAGCGGGGCTGCACCTGGTGGACGATCTCGGGCCGCGTCATGCCGACGGTGATGCGGATCGGCTGGCTCTCGGCCGGCTGCTCGATGACCGTCGGTCCGCTCGAGGGTCCAGGCGGGTTCTTTCCCCAGCCGGGGCCCGGAGGACAGCCGGGACAGGGCGGCCCGTCGTTGGCGTCGAAGCCCTCGTCATCCGTATCGGTTGACGGGAGATCGTTGTCCATCGACGCGGGCGTGGTCGGCGTTGGAATCGCCGGCGGCACCGTCTCCGCCGTCGGCTGCACGGGCTGCTCCGGCGTCCGCGGCTTCACCTCTTCCGTCACCGGCGGCTTCACCGTCGGCCGCTGTCCGCCGCCGCCGCCGAGCTCCGGCAGAGGCGCGAAGGTCAGGAAGACGTAGTTCTCTTTGGGCTCCGGCACCGCGCTGACGCTCCAGTAGCTGCCGAAGGCGATGGCGCTGAGCCCCACGACGTGCAGGCCTATGGCGATGGGCAGCGAGAGCCAGCGGCGCCCGCGTTTTGGCTTGGTTTCCAGGTCGATCAAGGAGTGCTCGAACATCGTTTTACCCTCCACGAAACGGCGTCTGTCGTTTTCCCCGCCTCGACACCCGCGAGGCTCGGGGGGTACTGCGGAGCGCTCCTATCTCGATTAGAAGGCGGAGGGAGGA
>DATBGJ010000551.1:0-5251 GCA_036558045.1 Thermoanaerobaculia bacterium | reverse complement strand
CGGGCGCAAACCGAGCGCAAGAGCGCGCCGGCACGGAACAAATTCAACTCCTCGCTCCCTGACGCCCTTCATGCGCTTGTTTTGGGGCTAGGGCGCCAAGCGGGCCTGCGTCAAGGCCGGGATATGGCGGCAGAACGGAGTGCTTATGACTTCGGCTCGGGTAATATGGCCGCGGTTTTCCGATGGCGTGGCATAGGAGAAGTGCCTTGGGCCATAGGAGCTTAGCCGCCCCGAGGGGAACCCGGAAGCGTGTGGTCTATGACCCGCTCAGGGGCGCGACAAGGCATCCAGGTGAGTCGATCGGGCTCTGGCGCTCGTTCTCAAATCGCCAGCCTCCGTGCATTCTGGTCTCATTGTGCACAATTGCGACTCGCGACTAGTACGAACGGAGCAAGGAGCGCCTCGCGGAGCAGCGGCGCGCGGGCATCGAGCTGATCGAGACGGCGTACCAGGCCCAGGTCCGCGCCCTGGACCTGATCTGGATGCTCCAGGGCGAGGGAGCCGGCACCGGAACCGCGATGGCTGTCTCTTCAGCGCCACCGGACTCTCCAGAGTCTGGTCGAGAAGGGCCACGCCCGCGTCGTGTCTCCCGGCGACGGCCAGAGACCCACGGTCTATCGCCGGACCAGCAGCGGGGATTCCCCCGCGCAGACGTGAGGCGCCGCGGCGGCGCGCGAACATTCCCCCTCGCGACGAGCGGCGCCCCCGGTGCGCGCACGCATTCCGCTCCGCTGCAGCGCTTCCGGTGCCGGCGTCCGGAACATTCGTCGGGAGCTCCGGAACATTCCGCAAGGGAGACGGCTCCTTGCGCTCGCCTGCTGGGTCTTTCCGCTCGCCGTCCGGAGTTTTCGGCTCGGCATCGGGAGCATTCCGTTCGGTATCTGGAACATTCCGCTCGGCAGCGGGAGCATTCCCCCCCAGCAGCGCGGGGATTCCCCCCGTGGGGGCGATCATTCGGTCGTCGGGGGGAATGATTCGGCAGCGGAGGGGAATGTTCCAGCAAGCGGGCGGAATGACTCCGCGCTCGGGGGGAATGCTTCGGCAGCCGGGCGGAATGATTCGGATCGCGGGGGGAATGTTCCGGCGAGCGAGCGGAATGTTCCAGCGAGCGGGGGGAATGTTCCGGATCTCAAGGGGGAATGATCCGGCAGCCGGGGGAAACGTCTCGGCAGCGGAGGGGAACGTCTCGGCAGCCGGGGGGCATATCCCGGATCTCCAGGCGCGTGTCGTGGAGCCCAGGGGGAATCTCCAGGTTCTCGGGGGGAGCCTTCCGGAGGTCGATACGGAGGATCGGGACCGCGGGGGCACGATCTGTAGGGGCGGCCCTATGTGGCCGCACTGTTTCGGCCCCTACCCCACCGTCACCTCGCCCGCATAGTGCCCGCGCACCAGCTCGCAGGCGCGGCGGACGTCCTCGCGCGGCTCGGCGATGCGGCCGAAGAGGGTCTTGTAGGTGAGGCCCAGGGTCTCGAGATCCTGCTCCTGCAGCAGCTTGACCAACTCGTCGAGCGCCCGCTGCGAGGCGCCGGGGTGGATCTTGCGCTCGGACTCGCGCTCCATCAGCACCAGCGCGAAGAGCAGCGGCTCCGGCAGCTCGGCGGGCGATGGCTCCGGAGGCGGCGGCGGGAACTGCGCGCCGCGCACGACCTTCTCCTCCGGCGCGCGGCCGGCGGGCAGCTCGGCGGGAGCGGACCGGCGCTCGAAGCGGAACGGCAGCGCGCGCACCTGGTGGGCGAAGCGGGAGAAGAGGCTCACCAGCTCCCGCTCGGACGCGAAGTTGCCCACCATGCGCGCGTCGCGGCCGATCTCCAGGCGCTCGGTCTCCTGCAGCACGACGTGCGCCCGCGCCGACTCCTCCAGTTGCAGCGAGCGGGCGTTCACCTTCCAGGCGGTGAGGAATCCCTGCACGTAGCAGGTCTCGGGACAGCGCACGGTGATCGCTTCCACTTCGACGCCGCGCTCGATGCGGATGGAGCCGCCCAGCGACTCGAGGACGCCGTACTTCCCGGAGTTCTGGACGACCAGGTTGCCCGGCGCGTGGATCGACAGTTGACCCTCGGGATCGATCTCGATGCGCAGGCCGCGCGGGATGATCATGGTGGGCGCCGCGTCTTCGGCGGGGCTGCGGCTCATCGGGGCTTCCTCCTTCCCGGCAGGGGCAGCGGCTCGAAATCGGCCAGCGGCGGCGCGTTGCGCGCCCGCATCAGCAGCCGCTCCTCGCTGGGCCAGCGGTGATCCAGAACATAGATCAGCGGATCGACCGGGCGATAGACGTCGTCGGCCCCCCGGCGGCGGACCTCGTAATGGAGATGCGGGCTGGAGCTCCAGCCGGTATCCCCCACCGCCGCCAGCAGATCGCCCCGCCGCACCCGCTGGCCCGCGCGCACCTCGAGCCTGCTGTTGTGGCCGTAGAGGGTGAAGAAGTCCGCGCCGTTCTCGACGATCACCAGGTTGCCGAACCGCCACCAGGCCGGGCTGCGGCCGAGCGGGACCTGCCCGGCGAAGGCGACGACGCCGTCCGCCGTGGCGTAGACCGGCGTCCCGGTCGGCGCCGCGAGGTCCGCGCCGGCGTGGAATTCGAGCTGGCGGGTGAAAGGGCTGCGCCGGCTGCCGAACGAGCTGATGAGCACGAACTCGCCGCGCAGCGGGCAGACCGAAGGCGTGGTCCGCACCTGCTCCGGGTGCGCGCTCTCGAACGCCTGCAGCGCGCGCAGCGAGCCGTCGAGGGCGAGCAGGCGGTCGCGCACGCGCAGGCGCAGGCGGTCCCCCTGCGCGATGGTGCCGGCGTAGATCGAGCCGGCGGTCCCGGCCGCCAGCGGCGCGGGAACCACCGTACGCCGCGGCGGCGGCACCGGCGGCAGGCCGTAGGCGAGGAAGATCTTGCCCAGCCGCAGGTCCAGCACCGCCGCCCGCTCGCCGAGCTGGCCGGCGCGGTCCACGAGCGCGTGCAGCCGCTGCCCTTCGCGGCTGCGCTCGGCGATCAGCACCTGGTACTCCTGGCGGTTCAGCACGCCGCCGATGACGCCCGGCGCCACGGCGGCGGCCAGCGCCACCATCAGGATGTACAGCAGCGCCAGCACCGACCAGGCCGTGAGCTGGGCGCGCGACAGGAAGAGGTAGCGCACCCGCTTGCGGATATCGCTGGGATGGATCTGGACCTCGAGGCTCCAGCTCTCGCCGGCAGGAGAGACCGCAGCTCTGAGCGGTTCGCGGGCGCGGCCGAGCCTCATGCCGCGCCCATCCTCACGGCGCCACCGGCGCGGGCGAACGGACCGGATTCGCCCGCTCGAGCGCCTCCTCGCTGACGTGCCGCCGCACGATCTCCAGCAGCTCCCGGTGCACGGCCGGCGCCCCCGCCACGACGTTGCCGCTGGCGAAGGAGCCCTCGCCGCCGTCGAGATCGGTGACCACGCCGCCGGCCTCGCGCACCAGCAGCGTGCCGGCGCCGATGTCCCAGGGCGACAGGCGGAACTCGAAGAACCCGTCATAGACGCCGGCGGCCGTATAGGCCTGGTCGAGGGCGGCGGAGCCGCAGCGGCGGATGGCCTTGGCGTGATGGAAGACGTCGCGGAAGAGGGCGAGGTACGTGTCGAGCGTCGAGAGGGCGCGAAACGGAAACCCGGTGGCGAGGAAGGCGCCGTCCAGCCCCGCACGGTCGGAGATCCGCATGCGCTGGCCGTTCCAGAACGCTCCTTCGCCGTGCGCGGCGCTGAACAGATTGCGGCCCTCCGGATCCTCGACGACGCCGGCGAGCAGCTCGTCGCCGCGCCGGCAGGCGATCGAGACGCAGTAGACCGGCAGGCCCTGCAAGAAGTTGGTGGTGCCGTCGAGCGGATCGATCAGCCATTCATACTCGCCGCTCCCCACGCCGGCACCGCTCCCTTCCTCGGCCAGGATGCGGTGATCGGGGAAGCGCTCGCGGATCACGGCGAGCACCGCGGCCTCGCTCTCCTGGTCCGCCCGGGTGACGAAATCGTTCTCCCCCTTGCGCCGCACCTCCAGGTCCGCGTCGCGGAAGTAGCGCGCTACGATCTCCGCTCCGGCGTGAGCGGCGGCGAGGGCGGTCGCGAGGAGCTCGTCGTGCATGGCGCGGGTATTATGACCCGCCCGAAGGCTTCTTCTCGACCGGCTTCTCCACCGGCTTCGGCCGCGGCGTCAACACCTCGAGGACCAGCTTCCAGGGTCCCTGCGGCTGCTTCTTCCAGATCCTGAAGTAATTGTCGGCATCGAACCAGGCGCCTTCCGCGCCGCTCTCCCGCCGCTTGGCGATGCCGTAGGTGGAACCGAGATCGCCGGAGCTGGCGACGAACGCGCCCGCCGGCTCCCAGGTCATCGGCGCCGCGTCCTGCGCCAGGGCGGCGCGAATCGCCTCGCTTCCCACGTACGGCTCGTGCCCGTCGCGATGCAGCCGGGCCTGGTCGGCGAGAACGCCGAGATAGGCGGCCGTGCTCCCCTTCTCCGCGGCCTTGCCGAACGCGCGGTCCGCCGCCAGCAGCGCCGACCGCTCCGCGTCCGCGCCGGTCTTGGGCAGGGCGCTCTTTTCGACCGTGGCGGGCTTCGCCGGCGGGATCGAGACGGCCGGCGTGGAGGCCGGCTGCGGATTCTCCGTCCCGTGATCGAGGAGCGCCTTCCACGTGCCGTCCGCCTGCTTCCGCCATAGCGTCACGAAGGTGCCGGTGGCCGCCACCTCCGGATCGTCCTTGCCCTTCGCCCGGTACTCCCAGGGGCCGGTCGTATATCCCAAGTCGCCCGCGAGCGAGACCTCGGCGAAGGTGGGATACCAGGAGAGGAGGGCCGGCGAGGCGGGACGCGCCCGATACCACTCCTTGGCGGCAACCGGATCGGGCCGGAAGACGATCGAGTCATCGGCGAGGAAGTCGAGAAACGCATCGCGAGCTCCCTTTTCCGCCGCCGTTTTCGCGAAGGTCCTCTCCGCCGTCACCATGGAGTCGAGGGCCGCCTGCCGGTCGATCGTCTGCGCGAGGGCCGCGCCGGCCGTGAGCGCAGCCGCGAGCCCGAGAATGAGGATGTTTTTCATGGAGTACCTCCAATGCCACAGATTTTAGACCTCGATCCGCCGCCCCTCCAGGAACGTCGCCACCGGATGGCCCCGCAGCTTCCAGCCGTCGAAGGGCGTGTTGCGGGAGCGGCTGCGGAAGGCGGCGGCGCGGATGGTGGTCTCTTCGTCGGCATGGAAGACGGTCACGTCCGCCGGGCTGCCGGGCTCGAGGGTGCCGCCCGGTACGCCGAG
>DATBGJ010000550.1:0-3302 GCA_036558045.1 Thermoanaerobaculia bacterium | reverse complement strand
TCGCGTCTGTTCGGCAACACACCAGAATTTTGGCTCAACGCGCAGTGGACCTCTGGGAGGCGTCAAGACGAAGGTCGAGCGGATCAACCCTTGAATGCCGCTTGACTATGAAGGAAGGTCAGTGCCGACAGCTTCCAGCAGGTTCTCCAAACACCCCTGCCGGTATCCAACAAGCAACAGGTCACTGCCGCGCCGTCCCGCCTCGAATTTCTCCAGCCGTGCCGCTGATTCCAGGATCTTGATTCCCTCGCCGCCGAGCGGTCCCGGAGCGCCCTTGCCGCCGATGAGCAGCGGCGCGCAATCCACCATGACGCGATCGTAGGAACCGCTGGCGACGAAGCTCGCCAACACCTCGCCACCCCCTTCCACCAGCAGGCTCTGTACGCCGCGTCCATGGAGATCCGCCAAGACCGCAGCGGGCTCGACCGAGGGGAGAACGACCACCTCGCCACCTCGTTCCGTCAACGCCTCGCTCCGCTCGCCGCTGCCGGTTTCCGTGTAAATCAACACCGGTCCTGCAATCCTGAACAGGCGGGCCTCCGGAGAAATCCGCAACCGGCGGTCCAGCACCACCCGCACGTTGGGTCCCGCGGCCAGGCGAAGCCGGCGGTCGAGGCGGGGATCGTCGGCGAGCACGGTGCCGCTGCCGACGAGGATGGCGTCGTGCTCCTCGCGCAGGGTGAGCGCCCAGCGCCGCGCCGGCGGGGAGGAGATCCAGCGGCTCTCCCCTGTCGCGGTGGCGATCTTCCCGTCCAGGCTCATCGCCCACTTGAGCGTCACTTCCGGGCGGCCGAGGGTCGCGGCGATCAGGAAGCGCAGGTTGAGCCGGATCGCTTCCGCGGCCAGGGCGCCCACCTCGACCTCGACGCCCGCCTCGCGCAGCGCCGCGAAGCCGCGCCCGGAGACGCGGGGGTTGGGGTCGCGATGGCAGGCCACCACGCGCGCGACGCCCGCCGCCAGTACGGCGTCGACGCAGGGCGGCGTGCGGCCGAAGTGGCAGCAGGGCTCGAGGGTGACGTAGAGGGTGGCGCCGCGGGCGCGGGAGCCGGCTTCGCGCAGGGCCTCCGCTTCGGCATGGGGACCGCCGGCCTGCCGGTGCCAGCCCTTCCCCACCACCTCGCCGTCGCGCACCACGAGCGCGCCGACCATGGGATTGGGCGCGGTGCGGTAGCGGCCCCGGGCAGCGAGCCGGAGGGCCCGTCGCAGGTAGTCAGCCGACGAGGGCAGCGGCGAACTCCCGAGGCCGGAAATCCACCAGATCGTCGGCCTTCTCTCCCACGCCGAGATAGAGGACGGGCAGCTTCAGCTCGCGCGCGATGGCCACCACCATGCCGCCCTTGGCGGTGCCGTCGATCTTGGCGAGCAGGACGCCGTCGATCGGCACCACCTGGCTGAAAGTGCGGGCCTGGGCCAGGGCGTTCTGCCCCGTGGTGGCGTCGAGCACCAGGATCGTGCGCTTCTGCCAGTCGGCGGCCTCGCGGTCGATGACCCGGCGCACCTTGCCCAGCTCCGCCATCAGGTGGTCCTTGGTGTGGAGGCGGCCCGCGGTGTCGACGATGAGCTGGTCCACCCGGCGGGCCTTGGCGGCGTGAATGGCGTCGTAGACCACGGCGCCCGGATCCGCGCCCTGCGCCTGGCGGATGACTTCCACGCCCAGCCGCTCTCCCCACAGCGCGAGCTGCTCGATGGCGGCGGCGCGGAAGGTGTCGCCGGCGGCGAGCATCACCCGCTCGCCCTGCTGCTGGTGCCGCCGGACCAGCTTGGCGATGGAGGTCGTCTTGCCGACGCCGTTGACGCCCACGACGAGGGTCAGCATGGGGCCGCGGCCGAAGGACCGCGGGCGCGGCATGCCGGCGAGCAGGTCCGCCACCTCGTCGGAGAGCAGCTTGCGCAGCCTGGCGGCGCTGGTCGTCTGCTCCTTGAGGGCGTTCTTCTTGACGCGCTCGACCAGCTCCAGCGAGGTCTCCACGCCGAGGTCGGCGCCGATGAGGATCTCCTCCAGGTACTCGACCGTGCGGTCGTCGAGCGTCACCTTGCCGCTCATCGCGTCGGAGACCTTCTCGATGAGCTCCGTATGGGTCATGAAGAGCCCGCGCTGCAGCTTCTTCCAGAAACCGCGCTCCTCCTCTTCGACCAGGCGGGTCTCCGGCGCCAGCTCCAGGAGGTCGGGCTTCTTGGTGTCGTCAGCCATGGCAGGTCAATGATATCCCCTGGGAGCGCCGGCGTCCTCGCCGGCGGCTACCCGTGGAACAGCTCGCGCTTGAGCTGCTCGACGGCGGCGTTCAGGGTCTCGCGGGCGTGAGCGACGAGGGCGGGATGGCGCTGGACGAGCGCCACGTGGTAGCCGTCGAGCAGGGGAACGACGTAGATGTGCAGCGCCTTTTTCTCGATATGGATCATCCGCGGCTCGCCCAGGTCGTTGTTGGCGAGGACCTTTTCGAGCTGCCGCAGGTAGATGCCCAGGTAGGCGCCGACGATGCGCAGCTCGTAGGGGCTGAAGCCGCGGCCGCAGGCGAGGTCCACCGTCTCGCCGGTGCCGTCGAGGAAGAGGGCGCCGAGGGCGTGATCGTTGTTGGCCAGCAGGTTGGCGAGGACGTACTGGTACACCATTCTGGAAAGGCGGCTCCTCAGCGTTGGCCGGCCGCGGCCCGCGCCTCCACCAGGGTGGCCTCGACGCGGGAGGGCCGCGGTGCGCCGCCGGTGCGGATCTCACCCGCCTCGAAGGCGCGGAGGAAAGCGGTGACGACCTTGGCGTCGAAGCGGCTGCCGGTGAGACGGGTGATCGTCTCCACCGCGAACTTCAGGCTGTAGGCCTGCTGGTAGGGGCGGTTCGTCGTGATGGCGTCGAACGTATCGGCCACCGCGACGATGCGGGCGAAGAGCGGGATCTGCTCGCCCTTGAGCCCGTCCGGGTAGCCGCGGCCGTTCCACGCCTCGTGGTGCCAGCGGATGGCGGGGATCATCTCCTTCAACTGCTCGATCGGCGCCATGATCTCGGCGCCGATCACGGTATGCATCTTCATCTGCTCGTACTCTTCGGGAGCGAGCACGCCGTCCTTGCGCAGGATGCGGTCCTCGACGCCGATCTTGCCCACGTCGTGGAGCAGCGCGCCGATCCAGATCTTGTGCTGCACCTCCTCCGGGAGCTGCAGGTAGCGGGCGATGGTGCGGCTGAAGGCCGCCACCCGCTCGGAGTGGCCGCGGGTGTAGGGGTCCTTGGCGTCGACGGCGGCCACGAAGGCGCGCAGGGAGCCAATGAACAGCTCGCGGTTGGCCTGCGCCGCCTGGCGGAGCTGCTGGAT
>DATBGJ010000549.1:0-3096 GCA_036558045.1 Thermoanaerobaculia bacterium | reverse complement strand
GGGCCTCGCCAGGAGCGGGCGGACCAGCTCGTGCGGACCTACGGCGTGCGCGGCACCAGGGACAACCTCGAGGCCGCCGAGAACGCCGACATCGTCGTGCTCTCCGTCAAACCCCAGACGCTCGCCAAGGTGCTGGAGCAGATCCGCTCCAGCATCCGCCACGAGCACCTGGTGATGTCGATCATCGCCGGCGCCCGCATGGCCGCCATCGGACGCGCGCTCGATCATCCGGCGATCGTCCGCTGCATGCCGAACCTGCCGTGCCAGATCCACCGCGGCATGACCATCTGGACGGCGACGCCGGAGGTCTCGCCGCCGGTGCGCGAGCACGTGCGGAGCATCCTGCAGACGATGGGCAAGGAGATCTACGTGCCGGAGGAGACGGACGTGGACCGCGCCACCGCCGTCAACGGCACCGGCCCGGCGCTGATCGCCCACTTCGTGAAGTCGCTGGAGGACGCCGCCAACTTCATCGGCGAATCGCGCAGCCTCGCCCGGCGCTCGGTGCTGGAGACGATCATCGGCACGGCCGAGATGATCCTCGCCTCGGAGCGCCACGTCGGCGAGCTGATCGACGGCGTGACCTCTCCCGGCGGCACCACCTCGCGAGCCCTCCACGTGCTCCATCAAGGACGGTTCTCGGCCGTGCTGACGGATGCCATCGACGCCGCGTACCGGCGGACGCTGGAGATGGGTGAAAAGCTGGAGGAGCAGGTGGGGAAGGCCGCTCAGCCGCCGCGGCGCAGCAGGAAGGTCTCCTCGCCCACCACCGCCGGATCGAGCGAGAACTCGTAGAGCTCCAGCCCGCCGAAGAGCGCCTTGACGCGCGGCCGGCCGGCGGCCTGCATGTGGCGTGCGCCTTCCACGGCGGTCGCGCCGTCGTCGTCGAACAGCACCACGTCCTCGTCGGCCGGGGGAGACCACTCCGGCCCGGGATAAGGGATCGCTCCAGCGAGCGTGAGAGCGCCGGGCTCGGAGCGCACGTCGACGAGCAGCGGCGGCTGCCCCTCCTTCAGTCTCCGGAACAGGATGAACGGCGAGACCTCGAGCTGGGGATCGAACTGGACGATGGGCGTCGAGTCGTCGAGGAAACGGGTGGGCACGGCGAGATGGTAGCGCAGGAGGCGCCCCGCACGTCTGGTATCCTCGGGGGAAACTCAGCCTGTCCGGAGGATCTCGAAGATGGTCACCGACGCCGCGGTCGGAGGTGCGAGGACCGAGACCGTGATCCCCTATGGGGTGCGTCTCGCCATAACGATCCTCCTGCTGGGTCTGTATGTGCTCGGCCACCGGGTACCGCTGCCGTCCGTCGACATGGATGCCATGGCTGCCATCGCGTCTTTCTCTTCCGTGAGGGTGAGCATCCTGATGATGGAGCTCAACCCTCTGATCACGGGATTCGTTCTGGTCGAGCTGTTCTCGCTGCTGACCTCGCCGGGCCGCCGGCTGCGGAAAGCCGGAACGGCCGGACGAGCCCGGCTCAACCGAGCGGCGCTGATCACGAGCCTGGCCGTGGCCGCCGTGCAGGCCGCGAGCATCTCGATGTACCTGGTATCCATGACCGCGCCCGACGGCTCTCCCCTGGTGATACATCCAGGGTTGGCGTTCCAGCTCCTCGTGATCGTCACCCTGACCGCGGTGACGGCCGCGCTTTTCGCCATGGGTGAGTTTCTCTCCGTCTATGGGATCGGCAACGGCTTCGTGCTCTTGTTATTGGCCCGGGCCGGCTTGTCGGCGGCGTCGAAAGAGACGAACCTCGGAGGCCTGGCGCAGATCGCAACCATCGGTGGCATAGTCGGACTCCTGCTCGTCGCCGGCCTGGTCCTGCTGCTTTTTCGTTTCCTTCAGAAGGCGGATGACGCCTGGCTGCCTGCGTTTCCACAAAGCATCCTGCCGGCGTACTTGAGCCTGATGGGCGTCACGTATCTCTTTGGCATCTCACCTGGGCTCGGCAGAGCGGTTTCCGTGGGAAGTTTCGAGCTTGCGGCTCCCGGGGTGACGCTGATCGCGATCCTGTTGCTTTCGTGGGCCGGTTTCCACCTGTTCAGCAGCCATCGCCGCCTGGCGGCCGAGCTGCCGGAGCCCCAGGAGGTCATCGGCGATCTCGCGGCAAGCTTGCGGCGCCAAGCCGTGGTGGCGACGGCGGCGCTCGCCATCGGCACCGCCGCGCTCGTGGCCTGGCAGCAGAACGCACCGCCGTCCCTCGCGTCGTGGCCCAGCTTTCCGGGCGTCGTGATGTTCGTGGCGATCCTGCTCGACCTCTGGGACCAGTTCCGTTTCCAGCGGCGGCACAGCCGTTTCGAGTTTCTGGCGCAGCTCGACAACGTCCACTTCTCGTATTGGCTCGAAGATCACCTGCAAGAGGAAGGGATCGCCGCTCTGGCGCGGGGCCACCGGATGCGATCCCTGTTCTTCTTCCTGGGACCGCTGTTCAAGATCGACGTGCTGGTACCGCGGGAGCAACTCTCGCGGGCCCGGCAGGTGCTGGCCGAGCTTGAGGCCGCGTCGGAGATCAAGGCGTTCTAAGCGTTATTTCACCACCACCACCTCGACGGCGCCTTCGCGGCGCTCCAGGTGGACTCCGACGTCTGCATCGTGGCGGTGGAGGACGAGGTCGAGGCTGGCTTCGCCGATCTGCAAGTTGCGGAGGGCGACGCGGTCGAGGCCTTCCGGCAGCTCCGGCCGGTCCAGGCAGACCCGCAGGTTGGGCGCGTCGATGTCCAGGCCCAGACAGGCCTGCAGGAGGAGGAAGACCGCGCCCGCGGCCCAGGCCTGGGGAGCGCAGGCCACGGGATAGAGGGTCGGACCTTCGTTGGCGCGCTGGCGGAAGCCGCAGAACAGCTCGGGCATGCGGTGGAGGTCGAAGTGCAGGCTGGCTTCGAAGAGACCGCGCAGCACCTTCACCGCGCCGTCCTTGCGGCCGTAGCGCGCCATTCCCATGGCGACGATGGCGTTGTCGTGCGGCCAGACGGAGCCGTTGTGGTAGGACATCGGGTTGTACCGCGCCTCGTTGGCGTCCAGGGTGCGGATGCCCCAGCCCGAGAAGGAGGATTCGTTGAGCAGCGTGTGGGTCACCCGCCAGGCCCGCTGCGGATT
>DATBGJ010000548.1:0-1690 GCA_036558045.1 Thermoanaerobaculia bacterium | reverse complement strand
CGCTGGCGAAGAATTCCTCCTGCGCCTGCTCCGGAAAGTGCCCGACGATCCAGGTATGTACCGCCCACACCGAGTAGCACCAGGCCGTCGAGCCGCAGCCCCGGCCCAGCTCCCAGCCGACGTCGAAGATGGCGTCGTACTCGATGCCATGGCCGCCGTAGCGGTCCGGGGTGGCGATGCGGAGGAGACCGGCGGCGATCAGGTCCTGGACGGTCTCGGGAGGGATCTGCCGCAGCGCTTCGGTCCTGGCCGCGCGCTCCTTCAACACCGGCGCGAGCGCCGCCGCGCGTCCTAGCAGCTCCTCCCGAATAGCCGCGGCATCCGTAGTCGAAGATGTCGCCATCTCGTGCTCCCTCGCACCTTGGCCCAGCCCATTCCACCCGGTCACGTACGCCATGATAGTGCATGGCACGAGAGATGGGAACTGGCGGGGAGAGGCCAGGCTGCTCGAAAGGTCGGGTGCTATGCTTAGCCGCAGACCGCGCGGCGGTAGGCTGGCGTCGTGAACGAAGCGAGGGATCCATTCACCTACGAGGTACGGATCCTTCAGCCTGCGGGCCTCAGGATGACAGGGATAGCAGGGGAGCGAGTGGAATGACGAGCATTTTCGAGCGTGCGCACAGCTACGTGGAGGCACTTGCCGCGCTCGATCCCTATGCGGCGACCTTGAAAGGGCTTCCCGGCCACGATGCGGGGGCCACCGACTTCTCCCAGGACGGGGCGGCGGCGCGCGCCGACCTGGACCGGCGCACACTCCAGACGCTGGCGACGCTTCCCGTCCCGGGTGAGCACGAGCGCATCGCGCGCGACGTGATGCGCGAGCGTCTCCAGGCAAGGCTGGACGCATACGAGGCGGGAGAGCACCTGCGCGACCTGCGAATCCTCTTCAGCCCCTCCGCCTCGCCGCGCCGGGTCTTCGATCAGATGCCCCGGACGAGCGATGCGCACTGGGAGGCGATCGGGACGCGGCTGCACCTGGTGTCCCGATCGCTGGGCAGCTATCAGGCTGCGCTGGACGAGGGACTCCGTCAAGGCAAGCCGGCGGCGGTTCGCCAGGCCGCGGCCGTCGCAGAGCAGGCGGACGTCTGGGGCGGTCGCGAGTCGCCCGGCGGCTCCTTCTTCCACCACATGATCGAGTCCTACCCGCAGCCTGACTCATCGCTCGGGCGGCATCTTCGGGAGGGCGCAGATCAGGCCGCGGCGGCCTACCTCGAGTTCGCCTCGTATCTGCGCGACCGTTACGCGCCGCAGGCGTCGCCCCAGGACGGAGTAGGAGAAGAGCGCTACCAGATCGCCTCGCGCCTCTCGAACGGTTGCCAGCTCGACCTCGCGGAAACCTACGCCTGGGGCTGGGACGAGCTGCACCGCGTCGAGGCGGAGATGGCGACGACCGCAGAGCGCATCCTGCCGGGGGCGGGCCGCGCGGCCGTGGTTGAGCTGCTGGCGACTGACCCCGGGCGGTGCGTCGTCGGCCAGGAGGCGCTTCAGGCCTGGCTGCAGGAGCTGCATGATCGCGCCATCGCGGAGCTCAACGGCGTGCACTTCGACATTCCGGAGCGCATTCGGCACGTTGAGGTCATGATCCCGCCGCCCGGCGAGGCGCTCGCCGCCTCGTACTCGCCGCCATCCGAGGACTTCGCCCGCCCCGGCCGGACCTGGTGGCCGACCGGCTCCGCCACCACGTTTCCGA
>DATBGJ010000547.1:0-3218 GCA_036558045.1 Thermoanaerobaculia bacterium | reverse complement strand
CCCTGACGGGCGAGGGGGGACGTATATGAAGGGATCGTGCTGAATCCGAACGCTCCTATTGGCAATACCAGTTTTGGATCGTCCCCCCTCGCCCGTCAGGGAGAGGGGGACAGGGGGTGAGGCTTCGGAGGGGAAACCCTCCCGCAGTCCACGACCCGACTGAACCGCGCGGTCTGCCGATCGTGCTGCCTATAATCCTCCGGATGCGCAAGGCCCCGCCGCCGCCCGATCCCGAGAACGGCCTCTGGCAGGGTAGGTCCGTCGCCCGGAGGTTCGTCTCGCCGGACGGCATGACGGTGCTCGTCGGCCGCACGGCGGAGGACAACGACGTGCTCAGTCTGAAGCTCGGGAGCCCACGCGACTTCTGGCTCCACGTCGCGGCGGACTCGGGATCGCACGTGGTGGTGCGCAACCCCGAGGGGCTCGAGCGCATGCCGCGCGAGACGGAGCAGTTCGCGGCGTCGCTCGCCGCCGGCTACAGCAAGGCGCGGAAGGGCGGGCGGGTGGCCGTCCACGTCTGCCGCTGCGAGGACGTCAGCAAGCGGCGGGGAGCTCCTCCCGGCGAGGTTTGCATCGAGCGGTTCAAGAGCGTGCAGGTGGCGCCGTGGCGGCCGGACATGGAATAACTACAAAGACTGCAGAATCACCGACGCCCCGCTGCGCGCCACCTGGCCGGGCGGGTCCACGTTGAGCGCCTTGAGCACGCCGTCCTCGACGACGGCGGCGTAGCGCTGCGAGCGGATTCCCATCCCGAAGTCGCGGGAGTCCAACTCGAGCCCCATGGCGCGCGCGAAGTCGCCGTTGCCGTCGGCCAGCGGCACGATCCTGTCGTTGACGCCCATGTGCTTGAACCAGGCGTCCATCACCTCGATGTCGTTCACCGCCGTGCACGCCACCTCGTCGGCGCCTCTGGACTTGAGGTAGTCGGCGAGCTCGATGAACCCCGGCAGGTGATGGTCGGAGCAGACGGAGGTGAAGGCTCCCGGCACGGCGAAGAGCACCACCTTTTTACCGCGGAAAAAGTCGTCCGACTCCACGCTCTGGAGCTTGCCGTCGCGGATCGTCACCAGCTTGACGTTGGGGATTCTCTCCCCGGCTTGGATCGCCATCGTAGGGTTTCCTCTCTTACGTTTCGGTCACCGGCTCCGCTTCCCGATACATCTGCTCCTGAGCGGAGCCGCGCGGGAAGAGCACTGCCACGACCAGGCCGACCGCCGAGAGCACCGCCAGGGCGATGAAGACGGCCTGCAGCCCGTGGAGCAGCGCCGCGGTCAGGTGGCTGAGGGTGGCGGGCGCGACGCTGGCGCGCAGGGCGGGATCGAGCACCGCGTTGGCGTCGGCGCCGGGCCCGGCGAGCGTCTGCAGCCGGGCATTCAACAGCGCACCCAATGCCGCCACGGCGAGCGCGCCGCCGATGTTGCGGAAGAATTGTACCGAGCTGGTGGCGACCCCGCGCCGCTGCCAGGGCACGGCGCTCTGCACCCCCAGCAGATAGGGCATCGAGACGAAGCCGAGGCCGAGGCCGATGATCAGCATCGCCGCCATCATCTCCGGACGGCTGGCGGCGGCTCCGGCGCGGGCGAGCAGCAGCGAGCCGGCGAGCCCCAGGATCGCGCCGCCGGTGGACATCGCGCGGTAGCCGATCTTCAGCAGCAGGCGGCCGGCGAGCGTCGAAGCGATCGGCCAGCCGATCAGGATGGGAGCGAGGATGGTCCCAGCATCGACCGCCGTGCCGCCGAGCACCCCCTGACCGAACATCGGCACGTAGGCGGTGATGGAGAAGAGGAGCGCGCCGATCAGGACGTTGCCGGCGCTCGCCACGGCGATCAGACGGCTCCGGAAGAGGTCGAGCGGCAGCATCGGCTCCGGGGTCCGGCGCTCCTGCCAGAAGAAGACGGCGAGCCCCGCCGCCGAGCCGGCCAGCAGCGCCAGCGTGCGGGGATCGCTCCAGCCCCAGCTCTCCGGCCCTTCGATCAAGGCGAGCAGGAGGAGGGTGACCGCCGCCGTCAGGCTCACCGTGCCGAGGACGTCCAGCCGGTGTTCCGTCCGCGCTTTCTCCTCGCGCAGCCAGCGCTGGAGCATCCACGCCGAGAGGAGGCCGAAGGGGACGTTGAGATAGAAGATCCAGCGCCAGGAGAGCGCGTCCGTGATGACTCCGCCCAGCAGCGGGCCGACGAGGCTGGCCAGCGCCCAGACGCCCGAGAAGGCGCCCTGCACGCGCCCCCGTTCCTCCAGGCGGTAGATGTCGCCGACGACGGTGATGGCGACGGGCATCACGCCGCCGGCGCCGAGCCCCTGGATGGCGCGGAAGATCACCAACTGCACGAACGAGCGCGAGAGGCCGGAGAGCGCCGAGCCGGCGAGGAAGAACGCCACCGCCACCTGGTAGGTGCGCTTGCGGCCGTAGAGGTCGGCGAGCTTGCCGAACAGCGGCACCGTGGTGGTGGAGGTCAGCAGGTAGATGGAGAAGACCCAACTGTAGCGCGAGACGCCGCCGAGCTCGCCCACCGCCGTCGGCACGGCGGTGGCAACAGCCGTCGCCTCCAGCGCGGCGAGGAACATGCCCAGCAGGATGCCGGCGGTGACCAGTCTGCGTTCGCGTCCGGGTTGCAAGCCGACCCTACTTCTTTCCCATCTGCAAGGTGACGGTCTTGGTGAGCGGCAGGCCCTCGACCGGACCGGCGGCGGTCCATGTTTCGGCGCCGTCCTTCGTCTCTCTCTGCATCCAGGCGGCGCGGGCGAGGGTGACCTCCAGCGTGAGCTTGCCGTCGGCGGGAGCCGGCCGGCCGGCCTCGGTGCTCCAGAAGTTGAAGAGGCGGATCTCGCGCGCGGCTCCCGGCTCGACCGCCTTCAGGTAAAGGCGGTTCTTGTAAGCGGGCAGGTCCCGGCCGTTGAGCTTCACGGCGAGCTCCAGCGCCGAGGCGGGACGGCCGCCGGAATTCTTGACGGTGACGCTCAAGCGGCAGAGCGTGTCCGGCCCCGGCGAGGCGGGCTCGACGCGGACCGACTCCAGGATGAGAGGGGGCGATTTCTCCTGAGCCGGGAGGGGAGCCGCGAGGGCGAGGACAACGAGGACTGCGGCCCTCACTCCCCCGGCCCCTCTCGCCCCGAGGGAGAGAGGGGAGAAAAACGGCCTTGAGGAGAGCTTCTTCTTTTTCCCTCCTCTCCCTCGGCGAGAGGAGGGGTAGGGGAGGTGAGGGCCGGCGGCGCGACGACGC
>DATBGJ010000546.1:0-12654 GCA_036558045.1 Thermoanaerobaculia bacterium | reverse complement strand
GTCTACGCCGGCACCGCGACCGGCGGGCTGTGGAAGTCCACCAACGGCGGGCTCACCTGGACGCCGTTGTTCGACGACCAGCCGGTCTCCTCGATCGGCGCCGTGGCCATCTACCAGGCCAGTCCCGACATCGTCTGGGTGGGCACGGGCGAGGGCAATCCGCGCAACAGCGCCTCGATCGGCAACGGCGTCTATCGCTCGCTCGACGGCGGCAAGACCTGGACCCACCTGGGGCTGGAGAAGACGGAGCGCATCTATCGCATCGTGCTTCATCCCACGAACCCCGGCGTGGCCTGGGTCTCGGCGCTCGGCCAGGAGTGGGGGGAGAACCCCGAGCGCGGCGTCTTCAAGACCGAGGACGGCGGCAAGACCTGGAACAAGGTGCTGTACGTCAACGAGCGCACCGGCGCCTCGGACCTGGTGATGGACCCGCGCAATCCCGAGAAGCTCTTCGCCTCGATGTGGCAGTACCGGCGCTGGCCCTGGTTCTTCCGGTCCGGCGGCCCCGGCTCCGGGCTCTACGTCACCCGCGACGGCGGCCGCACCTGGAAGGAGATCACCGACGCGGACGGCCTGCCGAAAGGGAACCTGGGGCGCATCGGCATCGCTCTTTCGCAATCCAATCCGGACATCGTCTACGCCACCGTCGAGGCCGAGAAGAGCGCCGTCGTGCGCTCGGACGACGGCGGCAGGAGCTGGCACACCGTCAACCAGCGCTACGACGCCAACCCGCGGCCGTTCTACTTCGCCGACCTGCGCGTCGATCCCGAGCTGCCGAACCGCGTCTACAGCCTGGACTTCAACGTCCGCGTCTCCGAGGACGGCGGCCAGACCTTCAGCGGCCTGCCGCTCGGCGACCAGATCCACGGCGACTATCACGCCATGTGGATCGATCCCCACAATCCCGATCTGATCTACGTCGGCAACGACGGCGGTATCGCCGTCAGCCATGACCGCGGCCAGACCGCCGCCTTCGTCGCCACCCTGCCGCTCGCCCAGTTCTACCACGTGGCGGTCGACATGGCGCAGCCCTACAACGTCTACGGCGGCCTGCAGGACAACGGTTCCTGGCGCGGGCCCAACACGGTCTGGCGGTTCGGCGGCATCCGCAATCACGAGTGGGAAGCCGTGGGCGACGGCGACGGCTTCGAGACGCTGCCCGATCCCTTCGATCCCCGCTACGTGTACTCGGAGTCGCAGGGCGGCTACGCCTTCCGCATCGACCTGGAAGCCGGCACCGCGCGCTTCATCCAGCCGAGCCCGCCGCAAGGCGTGAAGCTCCGCTTCAACTGGAACACCGGCCTCGCCACCGATCCCTTGGACGCCGGCACGATCTATATCGGCAGCCAGTTCCTCCACAAGTCCACCGACCGCGGCGAGAGCTGGACGGCGATCAGCCCCGATCTCACCACCAACAATCCCGACTGGCAGAAGCAGGACGAGAGCGGCGGTCTGACGCCGGACGTCAGCAACGCCGAGAACTTCACCACCATCATCGCCATCGCGCCGAGCCCGCTGCAGAAGGGGGTGATCTGGGTGGGGACGGACGACGGGCGCCTTCAACTCACCCGCGACGGCGGCGCGACCTGGACGAGCCTCGAGAAGAACGTCCCCGGCGTGCCGGCCAACACCTGGATCCCGCACATCCGGCCCTCGAAGCTCGACGCCGCCTCGGCGTTCGTCGTCTTCGACAATCACCGCCGGGAGGACTTCACGCCCTACGTCTATCGCACGGACGATTGGGGGAAGACCTGGAAGAGCCTGGCGACCAAGGACCTGCGCGGCTACGCCTACTCGATCGAGCAGGACCCGGGCGACCGCGACCTGCTCTTCCTCGGCACCGAGTTCGGCCTCTGGGTGTCGCTCGACGGCGGCGGCCGATGGATGAAGTGGACGCACGGCGTGCCCACCGTGCCGGTGATGGACTTGGCCATCCACCCGCGGGACCTCGACCTCGTCGTCGCCACCCACGGCCGCGCGCTCTACGTGGTGGACGACATCAAGCCGCTGCGCACCCTCTCGGAAAAGACGATGGCCGAGAAGCTCCACTTCTACGGCGCCAGCGACGCCGTGCAGTACAGCCGCATGCCCGAGCGCGGCGGTTTCGGCTCCGGCGCCGGCGAGTTCCGCGGCGAGAACGAGCCCTACGGCGCCATCCTCACCTACTCGCTGAACGCTCCCGGCCTGCCGCTGCCCGAAGCGGAGAAGGAGCGGGAGCGCAAGCTGGAGGAGCGGCAGACCAAGCGCAAGGAAGAAGAGAAGAGCGAAGAGAAGCCGAAGAGCGCGTGGGAGCTGGGCACTCCCGGTCCCGGCAAGCCGTCCGTGGCCGGCGAAGAGAAAGCCGAGGAGGAGAAGGGCAAGGAAGCGAAGAAGCCCGCAGAGGAGAAGAAGCCTGGAGAGGAGAAGAAGGGCGAGGAGAAGAAAGAGGTCGAGATCCGCATCGCTGACGCGGCGGGGAAAGTGATCCGCACCTTCACGGCGCCGGCCCGCCAGGGGCTGAACCGCGCCGTCTGGAACTTCTCGCGCGACGGCTTCAAGCAGTTCCCCCAGGAGAGGCCGCCGGAGAATCAGCATCCCGGAGGACCGCAGGTGACGCCGGGCACCTACCAGGTGACGGTGAAATTCGGCGATCAGGAGGCGAAAGGGACGGTCCGCGTGCTGCAGGATCCGCGCTCGAAAAACACCGAGGAGGACTGGCGCCGGCGCGAGGACGCCCTGGCGCGCATCCGGGCCGTCAACGACGCGCTCGCCGAAGCGGTGGACCGCATCCGCCAGACCCGCGCCGACGCCGACCAGGTGGTCGCCAAGATCCAGAGCGCCAAGAAGGACAAGGACAGCTCGGCCGGCGACGACAAGCCGGATCCGCTGGTGGAGGCGGCCGGCAAGCTCAAGGGAGACCTCGACAAGCTGGAACGGCGGCTGTGGATCCCCTACGACGCGGTGGGCATCCAGCCGCCGACCGACGCCTTGTCGAAGCTCTTCGACGCCTATGGCGGCGTCCTTAGCTCCTGGGACCCGCCGAGCCCGACGCATCTGGAGACCCTGCGCGTGGCCGAGTCCGCCGCCCAGGCGGTGCTCGCGGACTTCAACCGCTTCTTCGCGACCGACGTCGCCGCCTTCCGCAAGCAGGTGGACGAGGCGAAGATCCGTCTGCTGCCGGAAACGGGACCGGTGGAGGTGAAGAAGCCGTAGGCGGGACCCTGTAGGGGCGCAGCATGCTGCGCCCCTACGACCGCGCCTCGCAGACCTCCGCCTCGATCTCCTCGCAGACCCGCTCCGGCTCCGCCTTCCTTGGGGTCACCGTCTTCCCGTGCGCCGTGCTGATGAGGACGACACCGGTCAGGATCACCGCCGCCGCGCCCAGCATGCCCGCGCTCAGCGGCTCGCCGGCGAGCGCCCAGCCGAGGAAGACCGCCACGACCGGATTGACGTAGGCGTAGGTCGACACCAGCACCGGCGACGCCACCCGCAGCAGCCAGACGTAGGCGGTGAAGGCGACGATGGCGCCGAACACGATCAGGTACGCCAGGGCGAGCAGCGACCGCGTCGAGACATCCGCCAGAACGAAGCGGGCGGGCTCGCCGGTGAGCGTCGAGGCGAGGAGCAGCAGGCCCCCGCCGCAGAGCATCTGCATGCCGGTGGCCGCCAGCGGCGATTCCGGGAGCGGCGCCCGCTGGCCGTAGAGCGAGCCCGAGGCCCAGCACAACGAGGCCAGCATCACGGCCGCGGCGCCAAGCACGTCGACGCCGGAGCCGCCCGGCCGCACCAGCAGCACCATGCCGGCTAAACCCAGCAGCAGGCCGGCGATGACGCGCGGCTGCAGCGGTTTCCTGCCGGAGCTGAGCCAGAACAGCATCACGATCCACAGCGGCTCGGTCGAGATCAGCAGCGCCGCGAGCCCGGAGTCCACCCGCTGCTCCGCCCACACCACGCCGCCGTTTCCACCCAGCAACAGGAGGGCACCGAGCGCCACCGCCGAGCGCCAATGGAGCAGGCTGGGACGCGGCGCGCCGCGGAAGCGCGCCCAGCCGTAGAGCAGGGCGCCCGCGGTCAGGTAGCGGGCGGCCGCCATGAGGAAAGGCGGCATCGTCTCGATGGCGAAGCGGATCGCGAGATACGTCGATCCCCAGATGACGTAGACGGCGCCGAGCGCCAGCGCCACCTTCAGCACGGACGCGCGGAGCGTCACCCCGGGATGGGTCGTGTCAGTCATGACAGAACCTCCTCTTCAGCCTTCTCCTCGGGGACTGCCAGCGGCAGCCGGCCCGTCTCCCGCATCGTCTCCAGCACCACGGTCGTGCGAGTCGAGTGAACCGTGCGGATCGCGCCGACCCTTTCGCGCAGGAACAGGCCGAGGCTCTTGGCGTCCCGCGCCCGCACCTTGAGGACGAAGCAGTCCTCGCCGGCGATGTCGTGCACCTCCTGCACCTCGGGGAACGCCGCCAGCGCCGCCGCCGTCTTCGTCTCGTCCGACATGTCCTTCGAGCGGACGAACACGAAGGCCAGGAGGCCGAGCCCCAGCGCCTCGGGGTTGATCCGCGCCTCGTAGCCCTGGATCACGCCCTTCGCCTCCAGCCGCCGGATGCGCTCCAACACGGCCGAAGGCGCCATGTCGATCTGCCGCGCGATCTCGGCGTTCGAGGTGCGGGCGTTCTCCTGCAGGATGCTCAGGATCTGGCGGTCGATTTCGTCGATCATTCTGTGTTCCCCTCCCAATACAGATTATACACCGCCATAAGCGGCGGTTCAAGAATAAGATTCTCTGATTTGCCCGATTTGTCGAATGAAATTCGGAAACTACAGCGGGATCCGGCTCTCCGCCTCGGCGGCGAAGGGATCGCCGGCGGCGCCGCGGCGGTGGCGCAGCAGGGCGGCGTGGGCGATCATGGCGGCGTTGTCGCCGGAGTAGACGAGGGGCACCAGGCGGAGCTCGACGCCGTTCCGCTCGGCCCAGGCGGGCAGCTCGCGCCGCAGCAGCCGGTTGGCCGCGGCGCCGCCGGAGACGGCGAGCAGCGCCATCGGCCGGCGCTCCTGGAGGCGGTCGAGGCGGTCGAAGACCTGGCCGACCGCCGCCTCACGGAACGCCGCCAGCAGGTCGAGCAGGGGCCGCGGCGGCTCGTCGCCGTCGCTCAGGTCCAAGGGTCCGAGCGTGCGCTCCAGGCGCTCGATCTCCAGCAGGGTCTGGCTCTTGAGGCCCGAGTACGAGAAGTCGAGGCCGTCGCCGAAGCGCGCCACCGGCAGCCGGCAGGCGCCCGGCGTTCCCCTCTCGGCGAGCTCGTCGACCCTGGGGCCCTGGGGATAGGGCAGGCCCAGGCGCTTCCCGACCTTGTCGAAGACCTCGCCGATGGCGTCGTCGCGGGTCTCTCCCAGAGTCGAGACCTCGCCTTCCTCCACCGCGAACAGGGAGGTGTGCCCGCCCGAGAGCACCAGGCCGATGAAGCGGTCCGGCGGCGGCTGGGGCGGCTCGGGATCGCCGGGCGGCCGCAGGAACGGGGAGTAGAGATGGCCTTCCAGGTGGTGGACGGCGTGGAACGGCCGGCCGCCGGCGAAGGCGATCGCCTTGCCGATCGACAAGCCGACGAGCAGGGCGCCGACGAGGCCGGGACCGCGCGTCGCCGCCACCACCTCCAGATCGCGGAACGCGACGCCCCCCTTCTCGAGCGCCTCGCCGCTCACCAGGGGCCAGTTGGCCAGGTGCTCGCGGGAGGCGATCTCGGGGACCACGCCGCCGTAGGGGCGGTGGGCGGCGAGCTGGCTGGAGACTACCGAGGAGAGCACCCGCCCGGCGCCGTCGAGCACGGCGCAGGCGGTGTCGTCGCAGGAGGTCTCGATGCCGAGGACGAGGGGGGCGGCGCGCATGGCGGGAGACAGTGTAGCGCGGCCTGCGCGGCCGCCCGTCCTAGCGCGGCAGGTCCACGCCCTGCGCGGTCGGGGAGAGAGCGATCGCCTGCGGCAAGTAGCGCCCTTCGAGCCAGACGATGCGCTGGGCCTCCAGCTCGCGCCGCAGCCGCGCCACCGCCGCGCTCAGCTTGTAGATCGAGGAGATGTCCTCGGCTTCGCCCCACCGCTTCGCCGCCGGAGCGTCAGTCCCGTAGAGGCTCCAGACGAACAGCGGCACGTGGATCGACTCCAGATAGCGCCGCACCGTGCCGGGGTCGTAGCGGCTGGAGTCCTCGTCGTCGCGGCCCAGCACCAGCACCACGGCCCGGCGGTAGTTCTCCGCCGCGGCCTGCAATCCGGCGACCGCCACGGCATCGGCGATCCGGCGTTCTTTTCCTTCCACGTCCTTCATCACGCGGCTGTTGGTCAGGTGCCAGAACAGCCCCCCTTCCTCATAGCTGAGGTCCCGCGACATATCGAACAGCTCGGCCGGCACCTTGGACTTCCGAAAGGGATTGCTCGACAGCGAGAGGAAGCGGACGCGGTCCTCCTTGCCGAGCCGCATCTCGTAGCGCAAGGCGGGGACCCTGCCGCGCCGGCTCGGCGGGAAGAGCTTGTCCAGGATCTCGTTGCCGCCCGGCAGGCGCACGAGGACGACTTTTCCCGGCCCGTCCTCGACGGCGGCCACCGGCAGCGGCTGGCCGGCGGACGCGAACCAGCCCCCCAGTCTCTCGGGCGGCGGCAGGGAGGCGCCCTGATGCACACGCACCGGCACCGCGGTCAGCTCGGTGGAGACCTCGCTGCCGTACTCGCCGCCGAAGACCACGTCCTTGCGCGCCAGCAGGCCGGGAGGGAACCACAGCTCGGCGGTGAGGACGTGCAGGACTTTCAGGTCGCCCGGCGGCAGCGGCGCGTGTCCCTGCTCGTCCACCACCAGCGGATGGCCGTCGAGGGTGAGGCCGATCGAAGCGGGCTTGACGCCGCTGACGCTCTGCCAGGTGAGGACGGCGGCCTTGGGCGCGCCGTCCGCGCCGTTCTCCAGCACGATCTCCACCTCGGCCGGCGGCCGCGGCAGGTTCAACCACTGGGTGACGCGGGCCACCTCCCGCCCTTCGGCGTCGAGGCCGCGCGCCGTCATCTCGCGCGGCCGCAGGTCCGATCCCAGGTCGATCCGCGCCACCCAGGGCGGGCCCTCGAGGTGCCCGGCCGGCGCGCCGTCGAGCGTGATCTCGACGCTCCTCACCGCGCCGCCGACGGTGACCTCGATGGGATAGACGCCAGAGATGAGACCGAGGAGCAGGGTGGCGAAGGCGATCATGGAGCGGCTCCAATTCAGCAGGTCCGCCCATTATGCACCTGTTTAGAGTAGGGGCGGGTCTGGACGGTGGACGGGGGCTCGACCCGCCCTGCTTCAGAGGAAGAGCGAGACCGCCAGGTAGGCCAGCGCCGCGATCGCCGCCGAGATCGGGATGGTCAGGATCCAGGCCCAGACGATGCGGCCGGCCACTCCCCACTTCACCGCCGAGATCCGGCGCGTCGAGCCGACGCCGATGATGGCTCCCGTGATCGTGTGCGTGGTGGAGACCGGAATGCCGCCCAGCGTGGCGCCCACGAGCGTGATGGCGCCGGCGGTCTCGGCGCAGAAGCCGCCGATCGGCTGCAGTTTGGTGATCTTCGAGCCCATGGTCTTGACGATGCGCCAGCCGCCGAACAGGGTACCCATGGCAATGGCCGCGTGGCTGAGCAGGATCACCCACAGCGGCACCTTGAACTCGGCGAGCAGGCCCGAGGCGACCAGCAGGCCGGTGATGATGCCCATCGTCTTCTGCGCGTCGTTGCCGCCGTGGCCGAGGCTGTAGGCGGCGGCCGAGAGGAGCTGCAGGCCGCGGAACCGGCGGTCCACCTTGGCGGGCCGCCAGCCGCGCACGATCCAGGTCACTCCCACCATCAGCGCGAAGGCGACGATCATGCCGATCAGCGGCGCGAGGACGATGAACGTCAGCGTCTTGCTCCAGCCCGCGGGAAGGATGGCGCTGAAGCCCGCCTTGGCCACCGCCGCGCCGGCGTAACCGCCGATCAGCGCGTGCGAGGAGGAGACCGGCAGGCCGTAATACCAGGTGATGAGATTCCAGGCGATCGCCCCGATGAGACCGGCGAGGACGACCTCGTGGGTGACCACCGCCAGGTCGATCATCCCCTTGCCGATCGTTTTGGCGACGCTGGTGCCGAGCACGAAAGCGGCGACGAAGTTGAAGAACGCCGCCCAGGCCACGGCCTTGTGCGGCGAGAGGACCCGCGTCGAGACGACGGTGGCAATGGAGTTGGCCGCGTCGTGAAAGCCGTTCAGGAAATCGAACGTGAGCGCGACCAGGATGATGAAGACGACGAGCGCGATGGCGGCGGTCAAGGGCGCCCCCTCAGGCGTTCTTGACGAGGACGTTGCCGACGATATGGGTGTAGTCCTTGCACTGGTCGCAGGCGTTCTCCAGCCCCTCGTAGATCTCCTTCCACTTCAGGATCTCCAGGGGATCGCGCCCGTTCGCCCGGAACAGCTCGGTCATCATCGAGTTGTAGAGCACGTCGGCGCGGTTCTCCAGGTCGGACACGCGCACGATGCACTCCTGGATCTGCCGGGCATTGGCGAGATTCCAGATCATCTCGGTCATGCGCTCGATCTCCGTCGCCATCTCCACCAGGATGTCGGCGAACTGACGCAGACCCTCCGGCGAGTCGCCGAGCTCGAAGTTGAGGAGCTGCTGGGCCACACCCTCGACGAAGTCCAGGATGTCGTCGAGGTCGGTGGCGAGAGAGCGGATGTCCTCGCGGTCGAAGGGGGTGATGAAGCTGGAGTTCAGGGCGTCGAAGATCTGCCGGGTGATGGTGTCGCCCTCATGCTCGCAGGCGCGGAGCTCGGCCATCTTGGCCCGCCGCGTCTCCAGATCCGCCAGATGGGCGAACTCGCCGAAGTGGCGGGCGGCGCGGACGAGGTTGGCCGTGTCCTTGTCGAACAGCTCGTGGAAGCGCTCCTCCTTGGGCATGAACCAGTGGATGAGGGCATCGACCTTCGCCATTCAGCTCCCCCCTGAGGATGTGACAGAGACGTGACGTTGCTGCGACAGCGCCGGGCAGGGCGGATCGTAGCACTGCGGGTGGGAATCCAGAAGGCCGCTTTGAATCAGCGCGGGTCGATCGAGCGAAACTCTTCCAGGGTCAGCAGATAGGCAGGATGGTTCAAGCCCGTCGGCGGGTAAAGCTCCGCGTGCGTGTGGCGAAAGCCCAACTTCTGGAGGACCCGCCGGGAGGCGTCGTTGGCAGGCCCGTGGCCGGCGAAGAGGGCCCGCGCGCCGAGCGCGTGGAAGGCATACCTCATCACCGCTCGCGCGGCTTCCGGAGCGTAGCCGAATCCCCAGAAAGGGGGCCGCAGGTGGAAGCCGATCTCGAGGATCCCCTCCTCCGGCTTGCGGGGCTTCAGGCCGCAACAACCCACGTGCTCGCCGCCGGCCAGCAGGAAGATCGGCCAGTACTGGAAGCCGTGAGCCCGCCAGTGCGCGGTCTCTCTCGCCAGCCGCTCCAGCACCCACTGGCGCGAGAACGGACCGCCGATGAAGCGGGTGACCGCGGGATCACCCCACAGCGTCATCGCCAGATCTACGTCCGCCTCGGTCCAGGGGCGGAATCCGAGCCTCTCCGTCCGGAGGAAATAGGTGGACATCTACCCGCCGCTGGTCAGCTTGACCGAGCCGGCCTTGCAGGCGAGCTCCAGCGTCAGGCTCGGCGCCGAGCCGCTGCGGACGGTCGCGCCGAGCCGCAACTCCGCCACGAGCTTGCCCAGGCGCTCGGTCTCGGGAGCGGCGATCTCCATGGACTTCAGAGTGCAGCCTCCCGGCGAGGTCGCGGCGGGGTGGGGAGTCTGCGCGCTCCACTCGATGAGAAACGGCGTGAGATCGCCGGGGACGTCCTCCAGCGCCGCGGTGCGCCATTGCAGGACCTGGCCGTCAGGACGCACCCGCGAGCCCGGCCGCGGAGCCGAAACCCGAAAGCCGGCGGCTTCGAGCCGGCTCTTCGTCGCGTCGAGATCTCTGGTGCCGATCGCCCAGCCGATCGGCGTGAGCTGCTTCAGCTCGGAGAGGAACTTCATCTCCGGCGGCGGGCCGCTCACCGGAGCGATGAGCTCCAGGTAGGTGCGCGTCCCCAGGCTCAGCAACGCGTTCTGCGTGCCGCGCCCAGGATGCTGGCCGCCGCGCTCGGGCGCCGCGCCCGTCAGCTCCGCGAGCTGGCGGATCCCCTCCTCCAGGTCCGCCGTGCCGACGATGACGTGGTCGATGGTGGCGTCGGACATCGGGGTTTTCTCCGGTGGACGTGTGGGAGCGGAGGCGCAGGCAGTTGCGCAGAGGGCCCAGGCAAAGCCAAGCGTCTTCATGAATTCCATCCTCCGATGATACTTCCCTCTTGCGTTATCTTCGCCGAATGACAAAGCTCCTCGTCTCCTCGATCTGCCTGGCCCTCTCCAGTTTCGCTGTCCCCGTCAGACCCTCAGAAGCCGCCGACTTGCACGCGCCCGCCGTCACCAACGCCATGCAGCAGATCCGTCCTGCGGCGATCCGGGCGCACATGGCGTTCCTCGCCGATGACCTGCTCGAGGGGCGCGGCACGGGCACGCGCGGCTACGAGATCGCGGCCCGGTACGTGGCGGCGCAATTCGAGGCGATGGGCCTGGAGCCGGGCGTGAACGGCGGCTGGTTTCAGCCGGTGCCGCTGCGGCGCAGCGAGCTGATCCAGGACGGCAGCAGCATGGAGATCGTCGGGACGGACGGCGAGAGGCGGCCTCTCCGCTATGGCGGCGAATTCTTGATGGGCGGCGATTTCCGCGCCTCCACCGAGGTCGAGGCGCCGGTGGTGTTCGTCGGCTACGGCGTGACGGCGCCGGAACGCGGATACGACGACTATGCAGGGATCGACACCAAGGGGAAGATCGTCGCCTACTTCGGCGGTGCGCCGGCGTCGTTGCCGCCGGAGGAGCGCGCCCACTACGCGGTCAGCAAGACGGCGAACGCGGTGGCGCATGGCGCGGTCGGCACGCTGCGGCTGTGGAGCGACGAGGACGCGAAGAACGGCTCGTGGGAACGGCTCGTCCAGGCCCTCGGCAGCTTCGGCGCGCTCGCCTGGCTCGACGGTGGCGAAGCGCATGATTCGCACCCGCAGATCCGCGGCAACGCACGGCTCGCGCCGGCGGTCTCCCAGGCGCTCTTCAACGGCGCGCCGGTGACCTACGCCGACGCGCAGGCGAAGCCCGCTCCGGCCGTGCTGCCGGTGCGGGTCCACATGGTGAAGAAGAGCCGCCTCTCCGATCTCACCGGTCCCAACGTCGTCGGCCTGCTGCGCGGCGGAGATCCGGCGCTCGCCGGCGAGTACGTCGTCTTCAGCGCGCACCTGGACCACCTCGGCATCGGCGAGCCGGTGAACGGCGATGCCATCTACAACGGCGCCGTCGACAACGCCTCGGGCGTGGCGTCGCTGCTGGAGATCGCACGCGCCTTCGCCTCGCTGCCCGAGCGGCCAAGGCGCTCGTTGCTCTTCGTGGCTTTCACCGCCGAGGAGGCCGGGCTCGTCGGCTCGGATTACTTCGCCCACAACCCGCCGGTGCCGCCGGCGTCGCTCGCCGCCAACGTCAACATCGACGGCGGCTCGATGTGGCCGTTCAACGCGCTGTTCGCGCGCGGCGCCGACCATTCGACGCTCAAGGCCGCGGTGGACGCCGCCGCCGCGGCCGTGGAAATGCCGGTGGTGACGGACCCATTCCCCGAGCAGGCCTCCTTCGTGCGCAGCGATCAGTACTCCTTCATCCGCCAGGGAGTCCCGGCCCTCATCCTCGGCGCGGTGCGCACGGCCGAGGCGCGTCCCCTGGCGCTCGACTGGGTGAAGAACCGCTATCACGCGCCGAGCGACGACATGTCCCAGCCGATGGACTTCGAGGCGGCGGCCAGCTTCACGCGCGATCAGTTGCTCATCGGCTACGCCATCGCGCAGGCGGACGCCCGGCCGCGTTGGAATTCCGGCGACTTCTTCGGCGAGCTGTTCGGGACGAAGCCGGCACCGCCCGCGCGTTAAGGCTTGGTGAGGCGGAGGAATTCGAAGGCGATGCCGAGCGTCGCGAAGAGGAGCGCCAGCAGGAAGAGCCGACGCAGCCCGCGCACCATCGCTGAATCCGGAGCGGACGACGCCTTCTCCAGCGCCCGGCCGCGGTTGGCCGTCCAGGCCGCCAGGAGCGACAACGGCCAGAAATCGATCCCCCACAGAAGCTGAGCGCGCGCCTTTCTCCGCAGTCGGAAGGCCTCCATCGCCCCGGGTGGGTCGGGTCTGCCATCCGGTTCACAGAACGGGCACGGCTCGGTGGGCTCGGCGAGCGGCCGCCCGCAGTTGGCGCAGGGCAGAGGCTCCGGTTCGTGGTCGGACATATTGACCGAATTCTAGCTCACCCACGCGCCAGCGCGTACCGCGCGTAGAACTCCGCCGCCAGGATCTTCGGATTGCCGTGGATCACCTCCGGCCAGGAGAGCTCCTGGCTGAACCAGCGCGGCGGCTCGCCGTTCCGCGATAGCCTGGCGCGGAGAGTGAGACTCGCGCGGTCGTCCTCCACCATGGTGGGACCGAGCCCCTGCTTCTTAAATTCGGCGCGCGCCCGCTGGGCGACCTTCACCCAGCGCTCGTCGATCCTGGGCGCGCAGAACCTTTCCCAGTGCGGCCGCTCGCCGTCGACGTCGGTGAAGCCGTACT
>DATBGJ010000545.1:0-11581 GCA_036558045.1 Thermoanaerobaculia bacterium | reverse complement strand
CGTCCCCCCTCGCCCGTCAGGGAGAGGGGGACAGGGGGTGAGGTCTCGAAGGGCAGGCCCGCCCAATCCGCCAAGGAGCCCATGAACCGCGCCCGGCACGCCCCCTGCATTCCCGTCCCACGCTGATGCCCACGAGAACGCCCTATCCGATCCCGCAGGTCGCCCGCCGCCTTCCCGTCGGCGCCGAGGTAATCCCCGAGGGCGTGCATTTCCGCGTCTGGGCGCCGAAACGGCGGCGGGTTGAGGTGGCGTTCGAGCAGGGACGAGACGTTGAGCTGACGCCCGAGGAGGAAGGTTACTTCTCCGGCCTCGCCGAAGGGATCGGCGCCGGCGTGCTCTACAAGCTCCGCCTGGACGGCGGCGAGTCGTTTCCCGATCCAGCTTCGCGCTTCCAGCCGCAGGGGCCGCATGGGCCGTCCCAGGTGATCGATCCGGCGGCGTACGAGTGGACCGTGCGCGAGCTGCCGGACGTCGGCCGCGACGGCCAGGTGATCTACGAGATCCACGTCGGCACCTTCACCCGCGAGGGCACTTGGGCTGCGGCGGCGCGGGAGCTGCCGGAGCTGGCGGATCTCGGCATCACGGTGCTGGAGTTGATGCCGATCGCCGAGTTCCCCGGCCGCTATGGCTGGGGATACGACGGCGTGGACCTCTACGCGCCTTTCCACGGCTACGGCGAGCCGGACGACTTCCGCCGCTTCGTCGAGAGCGCGCACGCCGCGGGCCTCGCGGTGATCCTGGACGTGGTCTACAACCATCTCGGGCCGGACGGCAATTACCTCAAGCAGTTCTCGGAGAGCTACTTCACCGACCGCTACGTCAACGACTGGGGCGAGGCGATCAACTTCGAGACGGCGGACGCCGGGCCGGTGCGCGAGCTCTGCATCGCCAACGCCGGCTATTGGATCGCGGAGTTCCATCTCGACGGCCTGCGCCTGGACGCCACGCAGGACGTCAAGGACGCTTCGCCGGATCATCTCCTGGCGGCCGTCGCGAGGCGGGCGCGCGAAGCCGCGGGGCGGACCATCTACCTCATCGCGGAGAACGAGCGGCAGGAGACGCGCCTGGTGCGGCCGCCGGCCGAGGGGGGATATGGGCTCGACGCGCTGTGGAACGACGATTTCCACCACTCGGCCATGGTGGCGCTGACGAAACGCAGCGAGGCCTATTACACCGACTACCTGGGCTCGCCGCAGGAGATGATCTCGCTGGTCAAGTACGGCTTCCTCTACCAGGGACAGCGCTATTCCTGGCAGGAGGACCGGCGGGGCACCTCGGGCCTCGGCCTGCCGGGATCGGCGTTCATCAACTTCCTGCAGAACCACGACCAGGTGGCCAACTCGGCGCGCGGCGAGCGCATCCACAAGCTGGCGAGCCCCGGCGCCTTGCGGGCGTTGACGGCCCTGATGCTGCTCGGGCCGGGCACGCCGCTGCTCTTCCAGGGGCAGGAGTTCGCGGCCTCCAGCCCCTTCCTCTACTTCGTGGACCACAAGCCGGATCTCGCGGCGGCGGTGCGCCACGGCCGGCTGGAGTTCCTCTCGCAGTTCCCGAGCCTGGCGCTGCCGGAGACGCAGGCGGGCGTGCCCGATCCCGACTCGCTGGAGAGCTTCGAGCGCTGCAAGCTGGATTTCCAGGAGCGGCAGCGGAACGCGGGATCCTACGCCTTGCACCGCGACCTGCTGCGGCTGCGCCGGGAGGATCCGGTGTTTCGCGCCCAGGGCGCCGGCAGCCTGGACGGCGCGGTGCTGGGGCCGGAGGCGTTCGTCCTCCGCTTCTTCGGCGAGAACGCGGGAGACCGGCTGCTGCTGGTCAACCTGGGCCGCGATCTGCCGCTCGAGCTGGTGCCGGTGCCGCTCCTCGCGCCGTTGACCGGTTTGCGCTGGGAGGTGCTGTGGTCGAGCGAGGACCCGCGCTACGGCGGCTCCGGAGCGCCGCCGCCGGAAGATGAGGAGGGCAGGTGGCGCTTGGCGGGGCAGTCGGCGGTGGTGTTGCAGTTGGTGAGGCCCGTTCCTCCCGATCCGAAATAACCGTAAAAAGGACGAAAAGGATGCCAAGGATAGCAAGGACAAGGAGGCTTACCCCGAACGGTATCTATCCTTGGAATCCTTGTCATCCTGTGGGTCCTTTCCTGGGTGATCCATGACCGAGCCGGCCCGTTCCATGATCTGGCCCGAAGAGGCCGAGCCCCCGGCCGAGCCTCTCCCCGACCGTCTCTTCACACGCGAGTGGCTGGTGGCCAACGGCCTCGGCGGCTACGCCGCGGGCACGCTCTCCGGCGTGCCGACGCGGCGGTACCATGGCCTGTTGGTGGCCGCGATGCCGGCGCCGCTCGGCCGCATGCTCATGCTCGGCCAGATCGAGGAGGTGCTGCGGCTGCCCGACGGCACCATCATCCATCTCGGCGGCCAGCAGCTCGAGAACCGGCCGCCCCAAGCTCCGGGCGCCGGACATCTGCGCGAGTTCCGGCTCCATTGGGGGCTGCCGCTGTGGACTTACGAGGCCGGCGGCTTCCACCTGGAGAAGCGGGTCTTCCTCGGCCATCTGCAAAACACGGCGCACGTCGTCTACCGGCTGACCTCCGGCGAGGGCGTGGTGCGGCTGGAGCTGCATCCCACCGTTCATTTCCGGCCGCACGATGCGCCGGTCTCGACGGCGCACGGCGAGCCCTACACCCTGACCGTCGTCGAGGACCGTTACGAGCTGTGCTCGGCCTGGCCGAACCTGCCGGCGCTGCATCTCGCGATCAGCGGCCGCAACTCCACTTTCACCGTGGCCTCGCGCCGCATCGCGGACGTCTATTACTCCGTCGAGGCCCGCCGCGGCTACGAGTCGGTGGGGGACTTGTGGTCTCCCGGTTTCTTCGGCGCCGATCTCTTCCTGGGCGAGGACGCGGCGGCGCTCACTGCCTCGACCGAGCCTTGGGAGGTGATCCGCGCCTTGACCGTCGAAGAGGCGCTGGCGGCGGAGATCGAACGCCGGCGGCGGCTGATCTACATGGCGGTTCCCCAGGCCAAGGGCGGCACGGCGGCCGAGCTGGTGCTCGCCGCGGACAGCTTCGTCGTCACGCCAGGGCGCTCCGAGGACGCCGCCCGCGCCCACGCCGCCGGCGACGAAGCGCGCAGCGTCATCGCCGGCTACCACTGGTTCACCGACTGGGGCCGCGACACCATGATCAGCCTGGAGGGGCTGGCGCTCGTCACCGGCCGCCAACTGGAAGCCGGCTACATCCTGCGCACCTTCGCCCGCCACGTGCGCGACGGGCTCATCCCCAACCTCTTTCCCGAAGGGGACCGCGAGGGGCTCTATCACACGGCGGACGCCACGCTCTGGTTCTTCCACGCCCTGCACCGCTACCTGGAGACGACGGGCGATCAGGAGACCTTGCAACTGCTGCTGCCGGTGCTGCTCGACGTCGTGGACCACCATCTGCGCGGGACGCGCTTCGGCATCGGTGTGGACCCGCAGGACGGCCTCCTCCGCCAGGGCGCCGAGGGCTATCAGCTCACCTGGATGGACGCCAAGGTGGAGGATTGGGTGGTGACGCCGCGGCGGGGCAAGGCGGTGGAGATCAACGCCCTCTGGTACAACGCCCTGCGGCTGCTGGAAGGCTGGGTGCGCCAGGAGGGAACGAACCGCCGGGAGGAGACCGCCCGCCATCTCGCCGAGCACGCCGAGCGCTGCCGCGAGTCGTTCAACCGCCGCTTCTGGTACGCCGCGGGCGGCCATCTCTACGACGTGGTGGACGGCGCGGTGAACGGCGAGCCGGGGGACGACCCCGCCTGCCGGCCGAACCAGGTCTTCGCCATCTCGCTCGATCATCCGGTGCTCGACCGGCAGCGCTGGGAGCCGGTGCTGCGGGTGGTCAGCGAGCGCCTGCTCACCCCGGTGGGTCTGCGTTCGCTGGCGCCCGGCCATCCGGACTACAAGCCGACCTACGACGGCGATCTGCGGTCGCGCGACGCCGCCTATCACCAAGGGACGGTCTGGGGCTGGCTGATCGGCCCCTACGTGGACGCCTGGCTGCGCGTCTATCCGAACGAGCTCGCGCGGGCGCGGCAGCTCGTCGAGAGATTCGTGCCGCACCTGAGCGAAGCCTGCCTGGGCTCGATCAGCGAAGTCTTCGACGCCGAGGAGCCCTACACCCCGCGCGGCTGCGTGTCCCAGGCCTGGAGCGTCGCCGAGGTCTTGCGCTGCTGGGTGAAGACGGCCGGGCCGGAGGAGGCGGACCGGGAGGCGCCGCTGCGGGAGGAGGCGGTGGCGGGTCAGCTCGACCGCAGGTGATTCGAGGCGCAGCGGTAGCCGCCGTTGAGGATGACGCTGCGCACGAGCGGCGGCAAGAGATCCAGGTGCACGCCGAGCGAGGTAAAGGCGTCACGCGCCCGCGCGTCGCCTGCGGGTAAGAGGGAGGAGAATCCCTCGGCGCGCGCCGCTCCCTTGACCGTCTCCACGACGACGTTGTTCCAAGTGATCAGGAAATCGGTGTGCGAGAGCCCGGCGCGGTCGCGCAGCAGGGGAACAGGAACGCTCAGCAGCGGCAGCCGCCGCACCGCCATCCCTGCGGCGGCGAGCTGGCCGGCCACGACGTCCAGGAACTCGCCGAGACCGATCATGGCGCCCGACCGTTGGGCGGTGTAGAGGGCGGTCTGGAGCTCCTCGCCGGCGGGTTCCAGGCCGTAGCCGCGGCGCAGGACGTCCCAATCTTCCGGCCGCAACGTCGATAGCAGGTTCCGTCCCGCCGCGACGTCCGCCACCAGGGCGGCGAGGCGCCCGTCCTTGGCGGGGACCAGCGTCACGATGGAGTCGAGGTCGTAGCCCGCGCCGCCGGCCAGGAGCCGCAAGAGGTCCCGCCGCGCCGCGAGATCGCCGCTGCGGGGGAGCGGATGGACGAAGCGGACCGGCCGGCCGTAGAGGGAGGCCAGCTCGCCGGCGGCCTTGTCCGCGGCGGCGAGGTAGCGGTCGATCCCCGCCGCGGCGGCGAAGCTCTCGACGGGCACGCGGTCGGTGCCGAGGAGCGCGAGGATGCGCGGCTCCAGGGTGTGCAGCGTCACCCAGGCGGCATCGCGGGCGAGCAGGACCTGGCCGTTGTGGAACGGCACCGGCGCCACGCTCCAGGTGACCCGGCCCCAGGCGCGATCGAGAGCGTCCGGCAGGTTCTGCACCAGCTCGGGACCGAGGTTGGCGTCCTCTTCGCGATTCCGCTGGACGTTGGGCCGTACCAGCAGGCTTACGCCGCCGGTTTTCGTGTGCACCAGGCTGAAGGGATCGCGCGGCCACGGCGAGTACGGCCGGCCGTGGGTGTCGAGCAGGTGGAGGCGCAACGCCTGGGCCCGCTCCTCCAGGCGGTCTTTCACCGGCGAGTCGGTGAGCACGATCAGCGTGCGCTCGGGAGCCGCGGCGCGCACGGCGGAGAGGAAGGCGTCGGCCTTCGCCGCGTCGAAGAAGAACGAGGGCAGGGAGTAGATCGAAGCGGCGAGCCGTCCTTCCACGTCGGCGTCGAAGCGCCCGCCCGCCGGCGCGACCTGGCGCTCGGCGGCGCGGCGCGGCACGGCTCCCCAGGCGCGCTCGACGGCTTCGGAGGCGGCGAAGTCGAAGCCGCGCACCTGGTTGAGCTCGAGGAGCAGGGCATCGCGCAGGCCGGCGGGCGCGGCGGCGTCGAGGGCCCGAGGCAGGAACGCCAGGACGCGCCGGCGGAACTCCTCCTCACCTGCGAAGCGCTCGGGATCGGCGAGCTGGATCGTCAGCAGGCCCAGCACGTCCTCGTGGCTCCACGAGCCCTGGCGGGCGAGGGCGCGGCCGCGCTCGCGGGCGCACGCCGCGAGATAGTCGCCCGTCTGCCGGGCGAGGTCCGGATCGGCCGACGAGAGAGCCGCGCCGAGCGGCGCCAGGACCGCGCGCAGGCTGCCCGGCTCCCGCGCCAATTGCGCGGCGAGCTGCGCCGGCTTGGTGCCGGCCATGAGGGCGCGGGCGGGGTCGGCGGGGGCGGCGGCGAGCAGAGCGGCGCCAAGAAGGACAGCAGGGACTCCAAGGACAGCAACGACAAGACGGTTCACCCGAATTGTATCTGTCCTTGAAATCCTTGCAGTCCTTGGTGTCCCTTGGGTCCTTTCATTCCCAGCGGTGCGGCAAAGCGGCATGAGGATCTCAGCCCTACTCCCCCTCGGCCTTCAGCCGTTCGAGGTTGGCGGCGGCGGTCTTGTCCTGCGGATTGATCTTCAGCACCTGCTCGAGGAGACCGCGGGCCTCCGTCTTCTTGTTCAGGTTCATCAGCAGCACCGCGAGGTCGTTCATCGCCGCGGTGTGCTGGGGCGCGAGCTGCAGGGTCTTGCGCAGATCCTGCTCGGCCGTGGCCCACCGCTGCTGCGCCATCTCGACGGCGCCGCGCAGGTAGAGGTAATCCGGATTGTCGGGATCGGTCTGCAGGGCGGCTTCGACGGCTTTGAAGGCGTCGTCGGGGCGGCGGAGCTGCAGCAGGAGCCGCACTTCGAGCATGCGCGCCCGCGGATCCTTGGAGATCCCGATCTCCTGGCGCACGGCTCCGAGCGCCGGCTCGAGCTGGCCCTGCGCCGCGAGGCGGAGGGCGTTCTGCAGGGCGTCGCTCAGCGGGGCTTCCGCCGGCGCCGCCGCGGCGGCCGCCGGGGCCGGCGCGGCGGGCTTCTCCGGCGGCTTGGCCGCCTTCTCGGCCTGGGCGAGGGCCTGGCGCGCGTCGTCCTTGCGCCCGGCCGCGTCCAGGGCGCGGGCAAGGCCCTTCCACGCCTCCGGGTTCTGCGGATGGTAGCGGGTGGCCTTCTCCAGGAAGGGCACCGCTTCCTGGGCCTTCCCGGCGTCCACCAGAAGGCCGCCGTATTCCATGGCGATGCCCGCGGCGGGCCGTGGATCGCCCAGGCCGGAAGCGTCCGCCGGCAGCGCGTCGGCCAGCGGCTTCAGCGCCAGGGCCGCCGCGGCGCTGGCGCCGGACTGGCGCAGGGCCTTGGCGAGCAGCAGCGCGAGCGTGGGATGGGCGTCGGTGCGGCCTTGCAGCAGCTTGATGGTCTCGGAGGGATGGCCGGCCAACAGCTCGGCCTCGGCGAGGTTGCGCCGCACCTCCAGGTCCATGCCCTCGGGATGGTTGGCGAGCAACGGCTGCAAGAGCTTGACGGCGCCGGGGCCGTCCTTCTTCTGCACCAGGATCTTGCCGCGCAGCAGTTGCAGGGCCGGCTCGTTCTCCGGCAGGCCGGCGATGAGCTGCGCGGCGTCGTCCGGCCGCTCGAGCTGCAGGGCCAACGACGCCGCCATCACCCGCGCTTCGACGTCCTCGGGGTTGCGCAACGCCCAGGGGCGCAGCATCGAATAGGCCTCCACCACCCGCCCGTCGCGCGCGGTGATGAAGCCGAGGTCGCGCGCCGCCGGCGAGGCCGGCTGCTTGAAGACGGAGCGCGTGAGATAGGTGCGGGCCTCGTCCACCCGGCCGAGGAGCAGCGCGGCGCGGCCGGCGTTGTAGAGCACGGCGGCCTCGGCGCCCTCGGTGTCGGCGAGCGGCTGGAGGGCCTTCAGGGCCTCCTCCGGCTTGTTCACCTGCAGGTAGAGGGCGCCGATCAGCGATTGCACCGGCGGCGTGACCAGCTCCTTGGGCAGAGCCTCGAGCTTCTGCACGGCCTCGGCGGACTTGCCGGCCTTCGCCAGGGCGATCGCCTCCTGAACGCGCTGGTCGGAGGGCGGCGCGGCGGCCGGAGCCTGGGCCGGAGCCTGCGCCCTCAACAGCGGCGCCGTGAGGAGCAAGAGAGAGAACAAGCAGAGGGCTTTCTTCATCGGTGACTCCGAGCCGGGGCTCAAAAAATTTCCGTCACTCTGCGCAACACGCAGCGCGGGCGGGCTCTTCCCGCGCTAGCCCGGCAGGCGGGCGAGGATCTGCCGGGCCTTGCCGATGTCCGGAGCGAAGCGGGCCGGCGGCGCGGTGGCGACGAAGCGGCTGAGCGCCTGCCGGGCCTCTTCGCGCCGTCCCGCCTCGGCGGCCACCAGCCCGATGTTGAACAGGGCGTCGTATTGCCGGGGATCGATCGCCACCGCGCGTTGCCAGGCGTCGATCGCCGCGGCCGGTCCCTGCAGGCGGTAGAGGGCCACTCCCAGGGTGTTCCAGGCGATGGGAAGGGCCGGATTGAGCGCCAGCGCCCGCTGCAGGTGGCTGCGGGCCAGCTCCGGCTGGTCCATGCGCAGCGCCACGATGCCGAGGTTCTCGAAACCCTTCGGATCGTTCGGATACCTGGTGGTAGCCCGCCGCAGCACCGCCACGGCCTCGCCGTGCCTGCCGGCGTCGGAGAGGGCGATGCCGAGGGCGTTCAAGGTCGTGGCGTCGGCCTGCGGCGAGGAGGCGAGCGGCTGCAGCACGGCCACCGCCTCGGCGGCGCGCCCCGCCTCGGCGAGCGCCTGGCCGAGCTGCCGCAGCAGCGACTCCGGCTGGACGCCGCGCCGGCGGGCGCTCTCCAGCGCCGCGATGGCTTCGTCGTGACGCTCGAGCTGGCGCAGCGCCAGGGCCAGGTGCTCGTAGGCCTCGGCGAGGTCCGGCCGTTCGGCGATGACCTGGCGGGAGATCTCGGCGGCCTCCTCGTAGCGCCGGCGCGAGTAGGCCTCGACGCTCTGCTGCAGCTTGCGGTCCACCCCGATCAGGTTCTTGGGATCGTCGGCGGCGGTATAGGCGGACTTCGCCGGGGCCGCGCCGGCGGAGTAGCCGAGGCTGTGCAGGCGCGCCTCCTCCTCCGTCGAGACCGCGCCCTTGGCCGGCGGCCACGCCGACTCGCGCGGCAGGGCGTCGCGCAGGGCGCGGGACGTCCGCCGTTCCGTGGCGTAGAGGTTGCGCTCCTCGCGCGGGTCCGCGGCGAGATCGTAGAGCTCGGGAATCGGCAGCTCGATGAGCTTCTTGCGCTCGCGCAGCAGGCCGCGCAGGGGAGCCCAGCCGCGGTTGAGGCTGGTGGTCAGGGACTCGAAGTAGCCCGCCGCCCGGCGGTCCGCGGCCGCGAGCAGGGAGCGGCCGGGCAGCTCCGGCGGCACGGCGAGCCGCAGGTATGAGAGCACCGTCGGCACGACGTCGACGTGGCGCGCCGGACGGTCGTCGCGCCGCGGCGCCACGCCGGCTCCCCAGACCACCAGGGGCACCTTGAGGGTGGGCTCGTAGGCGAACAGGCCGTGGGTCAGCTCGCCGTGATCGCCGAGCGCCTCGCCGTGATCGGCGGTGACGATCACCAGCGCGGCAGGCTCCCTGCCGTCCAGGAAGGGGGAGAGCAGGGGAGCGAGGAACGAGTCCGCCGCCGCCACCTCGCCGAGGTAGGGATTGTCCCGGTAGCGGCTGGCGAACGGCTCCGGCGGATCGTAGGCGGCGTGGGGATCGTAGAGATGGACCCAGAGGAAGCGGCGCTTTCCCTTCTCGCCGTCCCACCAGGCGCGCGCCGCGGCCACCACCTGATCGCCCCGCCGCTCGGCCATGGCGAACTCGGCGACGTCCGAGCCGCGGGGGAAGCTCTCGTCGTAGACGTCGAAGCCCCGGTTCAGGCCGTAGCGCGAGTCCAGTGGGAAGGCTGCCACGAAGGCGCCGGTGGCGTAGCCGGCCTGCTTCAGCCGCGCCGCCAGCGTCGGTATCCGGGGGCTCAGGACGAAGCCGCTGTTGTCGCGCACCCCGTGCTGGTAGGGGTAGAGGCCGGTCAGGATGTTGGTGTGCGAGGGCAGGGTGACGACGTTGTGGGCGTGCGCGTCGTCGAACACCCGGCCGGCGGCGGCCAGGCGGTCCAGCGTCGGCGTTTGCACCCGGGTGTTGCCGGCGAAGCCCACCGCGTCGGCCCGCAGCGTGTCGATGGTGATCAGGACGACGTCGGCGCCGGGGTGGCTGGGGCCGGAGCCGGCGGACTCAGAGCCGGAGCGGCAGCCGGCGAGCAGCAACGTGGCGGCGAGCGCAGGGATGAGGAGGGAACGCATGGAGAAGGGATGGACGCCTTTTGGTAGGGGCGCAGCATGCTGCGCCCTCACGGTGCGGAGCGGCCTTCGCGATCCGGGGCGCAGCATGCTGCGCCCCTACTGGACCGCGATCGGCGCCCTACTTCAGATCCTTCAGCATCGCCTTGGCGTCGCCCGCGTACTTGCTGTTGGGGTCGATCTCCAGGAGCTTCTCGAGGTCCGCCTTGGCTTCCGCCTTCTTGTCCTGGTTCAGGTAGGCCAGGGCGCGGTAGTAGTAAGCGTCGGGAAGGTTCGGATTCTCCTTCACCACGCGGTCGAACTCGACGAGCGCCTGGTCCATCTTGCCCTCGTTGAAGGCCTTGATGCCGAGGTTGAGGATGGTGTTCGGATCGAGCGTCGTGCCCTGGGGGAGCTTGGCGATGTAGGTCTGCGCCTCGGCCTCGCGGCCCGCTCCCACCAGGATGGTGGTGATCAGCCGCAGGCTGTCGACGTCGTCCGGCGCCAGGGCGAGGGCCTGCTTCAGCGTCTCGACGGCCTTGTCGACGTTGTTCTCCCGGTAGTAGGTGTCGGCGATGGCGCGCAGGATGGCCGGGTGGAGCGATTTGTCCTCCAGCTTGCCCATGCCCTCCTGGTAGGCGGCGCGGGCGTCGGCGAACTTGCCCTCGTTGAGCAGGGCGTTGCCGCGCTCGATGGCGGCCTTGGCCTGGCCGGCGGTGCTCTCCTGCTGGGCCTTCTCGATGACCTCCTTGGGGATCACCTTGAGCACGACGTTGATCGGCTGCGCCGGGCCGAACTCGTTGACCGGGGCCTGACCTTCCGAGGGGATGTACCCCTCCTTCTCGATCAGGATGCCCCACGGTCCCTGGCCCAGCCCCAGGGTGGACCACTTGCCGTTCTTGTCGGTGGTGAGGGAGGGCGGACCGTCCGTCGAGGGGTCCACCCGGTCGGTGCCCTTGCGCAGGGTGATCTTGGCGCCTTCGACCGGCTTGCCGCTCTCGTCCTTGACGGTTCCCTGCAGCCGGCCGCGGCCGGCCCAGGACTGGCCCTGAGCGGGAACAACGGCGGCCATTGCCAGGGCCGCTAGAAGAAGCATGGTTTTGACAGTGCGAGAAAGCATGGTTTCGCCTCCTTGAGAAGCTCCAGAATGCAAACCGCGTGCAGGGAGGAGTCTATTCCGGCCGGCTGTCACCCTGCCAAGGCGTGCAGTTGGCGATCATCGGGGTGTAGCGCCAGCCCGCGGCGCAGCAGTGCATCGGCACCGCCGGTATCGCCGAGCACCCGCAGCATGCGCACCGCCTCGGCATAGGCGGCGGGAGAGCCACGGTTGTTGTTGATCATACGAAGCAACACGCCGCGACCGGCGGCTCCTTCTCCCGCCGCGACGTAGAGGGCCGCCAGATTGGTATAGGCGTGGAACGAGGCCGGAAAGTCGGCGATCTCCGCCCGCAACTCCTGCTCCGCCTCGCGGAGCCGGCCCAATCTCGCCAACACGTCTCCGCGCAGCAGGTGCAGGCCCGGCACCTTCCGCGGCATTCCTTGACGGCGCGCCTCCTGGTCCGCCCGCTCAGCGGTCTGCCAGGCGTCGGCGAAGCGTCCCTGCTTGGTCTGCACCCTGGCGAGCATCAGCAGGGCTGCGACGGGATCGGCCTCGGTCTGCAGCATC
>DATBGJ010000544.1:0-5515 GCA_036558045.1 Thermoanaerobaculia bacterium | reverse complement strand
CCAGCAGGGCGTTGGTGCCGCGCGTGGTGGCGAGCCGCATGGCGATCTCCGGCAGCTCGCCGAGCAGCGGCGTGCCGGTGACCAGGCGCGCCGCCAGGAGGGGTGCTTCTTCCGGCGAGCGCAGCTCGAAGGTGGCTCCGGCATTGATGGACGAACACGGACGATCAAGGACGAGGCACGGACGGACAGGATCGTACTCGGTTGCGGTGGCGCTTTCTCCGGAGTCGAGGAGGGTGAAGGTGAAGCCGCGGAAGAAATTCTCGGGCACGGGCCAGCCTGCGGCGAGGCGGAGGGTCTCGGCGCCGAGCCGCTCGACGACGCGGCCGCGCACGGCGCTCGTGGAGAGCACCTTGGCGCGGTGCAGGTTGCCTTGGCGGTCGAGGGCGAGGCAGTCCGTGAAGGTGCCGCCGGTGTCGATCCAGATGCGCCAGGGGGGAGTCAAGCGGCGAGGATTCTATTCCTTGAAAGCTGGCTGGCGCTCCACCTTCGCGGGCAGGTTCGCCAGCAACCGTTCCAGCACGCCGAGATCCACCGGCTTGATCAGGTGGTGGTCGATGCCGGCCTCCCGGGAACGGCGGCGGTCTTCCTCCTGGCCCCAGCCGGTGAGAGCGATCAGGGTCACGTCTTCGCTCTCCGGCTGCTGGCGCGCCTGGCGGGCGACTTCGTAGCCATCCATCCCCGGCAGGCCGATGTCCAGCAGCACCACGGACGGCCGATAGGTCTTGAACGCTTCGAGCGCCGCCGGCCCGTCGTTGGCGGTGCGGACGTCCGCGCCCAGGAACTTGAGCAGCATGCCGAGGCTGTCGGCGGCGTCGTGGTTGTCGTCGACCACCAGGATGCGGCGCGGGGCCACGGCGGCCGGTCGGCCGTCTCCATCCCGCTCGTGCGGGGCGAGCCGCTCCGCCGCCAGGGGCAGCCGCACCACGAACTCGCTTCCCCGGCCGGGGCCGTCGCTCCGCGCCTCGACGGTCCCCCCGTGCATGCTCACCAGGCTGCGCACCAGGGTGAGGCCGATCCCCAGCCCGCCCTGGGCACGGCTGTAGGTGCGCTCCACCTGCATGAAGAGGTCGAACACCTTGGGGAGCACCTCGGCCGGGATGCCCGCGCCGGTGTCGCGGACGGAGATCTCGGCGTTCGAGCCCGCGCGGCGGGCGGTGAGCCAGATGCGGCCGCCCTCCGGGGTGTACTTGGCGGCGTTGTTGAGCAGGTTGGCCAGCACCTGCGCGAGGCGGACGAGGTCGGCGTTGAGGATCAGCGGCTCGTCCGGCAGGCTGACCGTGAGCTGGTGCCGGGCGGCCTCGATGAGCGGGTTGCTGGTCTCCAGGGCGCTGCGCACCACGGCGGCCAGGTCCACCTGCTCGCGGCGCAGCTCGATCTTGCCGCGGGTGATGCGCGAGACCTCCATCAGGTCGTCCACCAGCCGGACCATGTGGTTGACCTGCCGCTCCATCATGTCGTACACGCGCTCGGCCGTCCCGGGGTCGCCGCCGGCCATGCGCAGGATGTGCACGGAGTTGCGGATGGGCGCGAGGGGGGTGCGCAGCTCGTGGGCCAGCGTCGCCAGGAACTCGTCCTTCCTGCGGTCGGCCTCCTTGCGCAGCCGCGCGAGCTCCAGTTGCGAGCCGACGCGGGCCAGCAGCTCGCGGGCGCTGAACGGCTTGATCAGATAATCGTCGGCCCCCGCGGCGAGCCCCTCGATGCGCGACTCCTCGCCGGCCCGCGCCGAGAGCAGGATCACCGGCAGCGTCCGCGTGCGCTCCTCGGCGCGGATCGCCGCCACCAGCCCGAAGCCGTCCAGGTACGGCATCATCACGTCGGCCACCACGAGGTCCGGCGGGTCGGCCCGGATCAGATCGAGCGCCGCCTGCCCGTCCGCCGCCGCCGCGACCTCGTAGCTCCGTGCGAGCAGGCGGCGGAGGTAGTCGCGCATGTCGGCGTTGTCGTCCGCGACCAGGACGCGCGCCGGGGAGGCCCTGCGGTCCGGCGCAGCGCCGGCGATCTCCTCCACCACCCCGCTCTGCGGCCCGTTCCCTGCCTCGTCCGCGGGCAGCCACCGCAGCGCCTCTTCGATGAACGGCGTGGCGCCCAGGCTGGTCGAGGCGAGCTGCCGCGCGGCGCCGATGCGGTCGGCCGGCAGGTGCGACCTGCCCGCCGGGATGCTGACGGTGAACGCCGTTCCCTCGCCCTCCCGGCTCCGCACGGAGACGTCGCCACCATGGAGCTTCGCCAGCTCCTGGACGAGCGCCAGGCCGATGCCGGTGCCCTCGTGCGTGCGCGAGCGGGCGTTCTTCACCCGGTGGAAGCGCTGAAACATCCTGGGCAGATCGGCTTCCGGAATGCCCACGCCGGTGTCGCTGACGGCGAGCTCGATGCGCCCGCCGTGCTGGCGCAGCGCGACGGCGATCTCTCCTTCGAAGGTGAACTTGAGGGCGTTGGAGAGCAGGTTGAGCACCACCTTCTCCCACATGTCGCGGTCCACGTACGCGGGTTCGGGGAGAGGCGGGCAGTCCACGACCAGCCGCAAGCCGGCCTTCTCGATCGCCGAGCGGAAGACGCTGGCGAGCTCGGCGGTGAGCGTGGCGAGATCGGTGGGCTCGTAGCTCGCTTCGACGCGGCCGGCTTCGATGCGCGAGAAATCCAGCAGCGTGTTGACCAGCCGCAGGAGCCGCAGGCTGTTGCGGTGCGCCACGCTCAACGCCGCCGCGGCCTCCGGCGGCAGGACGCCGTAGGAGCTCGCCAGCGCGTCCTCCAGCGGCCCCAGCATCAGCGTCAGCGGCGTACGGAATTCGTGGCTGACGTTGGAGAAGAACGCGGTTTTGGCGCGATCGATCTCCGCCAGGGCCTCGGCGCGGCGGCGCTCTTCCTCCAGCGCTTGGGCGTCGGCGAGGCCGGAGGCGATCTGCGTGGCGACAAGGCCGAAGAACGTGCGGTATTCCTCGTCCAGCGCGCGCATCGGGCTCACCGCGGCGACCAGGATGGCGCGCGGCAGCTCCTGCCCGGGGAGCAAGATGGGCAACGCCAGGGCGCTGTGAGGAGGGACCTTCCAGGCGCCGGTGGGCAGGGCGTCGAAGCGGCTGGAGAGATCGCCGACCACCGCGGCTTCGCCCGAGCGCGCGACACGGCTCAGCGACCAGATTCCCTCCTGGTCCGCCTCCAGCGCCACCGTCTCCGGTGCGGCGGCGCCGGGCTCCATGCCGGCGGTGGCCGCGAGCCGCGCCACCGGCCGGCCCTCCTCGATGCGATAGAGCATGGCGAAGGGCACGTCGTGCGGATTGGCGGCGAGCACCTGCGCCGCGGAGCCGTAGGCCGCCGCTTCGCTCTCCGCGCCCTGACACCTGGCCGCGAGATCCCGCAGCGTGCGCAGGCGCCGCTCGCCGATGACTTTCCCGGTCGTCTCGATGCACGGACAGAAGACGCCGCCCACCTTGCCGCTCTCGTCGTAGATCGGGCTGTAGGAGAACGAGAAGTACGCCTCTTCGGGGTATCCCACCCGGGCGATGTGGAGGAGAAGATCGCGCGAACGGGTCGCTTCTCCGCCCTCCATGACCTGCGACAGCATCGGCTCGATGACGTCCCAGATCTCCGCCCAGACCTCGAAGCAACGCTGCCCCAGGGCCGCCGGATGCTTGGTGGGACCGAGGAACGGGCAGTACTCGTCGTTGTAGAGGATGGCGAGCTCGGGCCCCCACCAGATGACGATGGGAAACGCGCAGTTGAGGCAGTTGCTGACCGAAGTGCGGAGGGATTGCGGCCAATCCTCGACCGGCCCCAGGATGGTCTGGGACCAGTCGAGGTCGCGCATGCGCCGCGCCATCTCGCTTTCGCCGGGAAAGACGTGTTCGAGCATCGGGATCCTCGTACTGCGGTACTACGCGAACCGCGCTGCTTGCAAAGCTCGCACCAGGATTCTCACCGCCCCTCGCCGCGGGGCGGCGTCGTGCGCGGGCCGTCCAGGCGGTCGCCGAGCCGGCGCACGCGCTCGTTGTCGCGGTCGCGGGCCTCGGCCCGGCGCAGCCACTTGCGCGCCTGGTCGGTGTCGCCGGAGGCGAGGGCCACGAGGCCGAGGGCGGCGTAGATCTCGGCGTCCTCGCGGTGCAGCCGCAGGGCTTGGCGGTAGAAGCGCTGCGCCTCCTGCAGCCGGCCCTGGGCGAGGCTCAAGTCTCCCAGGGCGATGTAGCTGAAGGGGTTCCGGTTGTCGGCGCTCGCCGCCAGCGCCAGCAGCGCCGCGGCCTCGGTGTCGCGGCCGCGCATGCGCAGGATGGAGGCGAGGTTCGAGTAGGCGGAGGAGGTCTGGGGATCCGCCTCCAGGGCCTTGCGGTAGGCGGCCTCGGCGCCCGCCGTGTCGCCCTGCCGCCGCAGCGCCACGCCGAGGTTGACCCAGCCGCCGGCGAACTCGGGATCGATCTCCACCGCCTTCTTCAGCCAGCCGAGCGCCTCGACGGCGTTGCCGGCGCGCAGCGATTCGGCGCCGCGGTTGGAGTAGAAGAGGGCGACGGCGCGCAGGTCCGTGACGGGATGCACGCGGCGGTAGCCGGGCTCGTCGGCGGGCGTGAAGTCGAGGATCTTCACCTTGCCGCTGCCGATGTCGTAGCCGGCGCTGACGTGCCCGGAGACGACCATCAGGTCGCCGTCCTTCTCGAAGCGCTCGACGTCCTCCACGTCGAGGTAGAAGGCGGGGATGCCGAGCTCGCGCGCCAGGCCCACGAACAAGCTGGTGAAGGCCAGGCAGTTCGCCCGCCGCGTCTCGAAGGCCTCGCGCGCCGTGGCCGTGCGGCCGGACTCGTACTTGAGCTGCATGCCGCCGAGCATCTCCGCCAGCAGCCGGTCCAGCCGTTTCTCCTTGGGCGTATTGTCCGGCACGTGCGCGTGCGCCCAGGCGCCCATCTCCTCGGTGATCTCGAACGGCACGATCACCGCGGCGGGATCGAGCCCGCGCGCGCGCAGGCCGCGCTCCAGGTCCGAGCCGAGCGGGCCGCGCGAAGCGCAGCCGCCGGCCAGCAGGGCGGCGGCCGTGCAGGCGAGAAGCGCGCTTCGACGTGGCATCGCGGTCTCCGGGATCAGGGTCCGCTCAGGCCGCCCGGGCGGCGGGCCGGCGGAAGAGCAGCTTCTTCACTCCGAAGTAGAGGAGCGACAGCACGAGCAGGAAGGCGAGCACCGGCAGGGTGATGGCGAGCACCGAGAGCAGCGCCGAGCTGCCCGCTTCCGCCGTGGCCACCAATGGGTTGCCGAGGCCGCCGGTGGTGAACGAGGAGATGTGGCGCGCCATGGCGGTGACGCCCTGGAAGACGGCCGTGGTGCCGCCGCCGGCGAGCACGGCGAGCGTCCACTTGAGCATCGGGCTGACGTCCGTCGTCATGGCCGAGGCCGTCACCAGGATGCCGGCGACGATGGCGGTGGGGGTGGCCACGGCGTCGAGCAGGTGGTCCACCCAGGGGATGTAGTAGCCGGCGATCTCCAGCACGGTGGCCACCGAGAAGGCGATGAGCGCCGGGGTGGAGCCGATCCAGGCGAAGTG
>DATBGJ010000543.1:0-5808 GCA_036558045.1 Thermoanaerobaculia bacterium | reverse complement strand
TTGACGCACCGGCCGCCGCCGCAATCAGCGTCGGTCGTGCAGGTCGCGCCGCAACCGCAGGTGCAGTAGCGGAGGCGCGGCGGTTTGGCCATGAGCTCCGGAGCCGGCTGAGTCGCCGGGCAGATCTCGCCTTGCACCGTCAGGTTGGTGAGGTCGAGGCTGCCGCCGCAGTTCGAGAAGCTGGTCGAGGATGGCGCCGGGGATATGGCCTGCGGCGCCGCCGTCTCCTCGGCAAAGGCCGGCACGCTGCTCAGGATCCCCACGAACAGCACGGCGATCAGAGCGAGTCCGAACATCTTGCATCGCGACATGGAATCCTCCTTTGGTGTAGGACGGCGACAGGCCGGCCAGAGGCCAGCCGCTGGAAGGCGGCCGATGACAGAGAGGAAGGGCTGCTACAGGGAATAGACGCATGCAGAAACCCCTACATCTCGGCTGGAACCCCCCGAACAAGCGACCAAGACTAGACCAGCCGATTCGGGGGGCTCCACTGTCTAAGGTGCCCGAGCCATGCTGGAGGAGGACAACTCAGGGAAGATCGAGGAACGCTCGAACCCCTTCCAAATCCCAACCGTCGCCGTGCCTCCTGACCGCCCGATGCGGGACTTGTACCTCTTCGAGGAAACGGAGCAGCTCTTCCTCCGCCTCCAGGCGGTCCGCGTCCAACAGCGCGAGGAGCTGCTTGCCGTGGCGCCGCGCGAGCTGGATCTCCGCCCGCGTTCCCTCGCGGCCGGGCAGGGCGACGACCTTCCAGGCGGAGAGGACGTTGATGGCGTTGCGGCTGTCCGCTCCGTCGGGGCCGAGGCGTCCGGCGAGGTGAGTGAAGATGGGGATCTCCACCCAGGGATTGGGATAGCCAGATTTCGGTTCTTCGCCTTCCGGCGAGCGGGGGATGACGCCGATCGCGACTCCGCGGCGGCCGGCTACGGAAGCGAAGCCGCGGCAGGCATCCTCCATCACACCCAGACCGCCGCCGGTGAGGAGGTGGAAGCCCATCTCCGCGACGAGCCGGCCGACGGCGGCGGCGAGATCGCCATGGCCGTGCTCCGGATTGCCGGAGCCGATCACCGTCACAATGGGGATGCGGGGGACGAATTCCACGGAGCGAAGATAACAATCCGGCCCCCGGAGAGGCCGCGGGCGCGGCAACCGGTCCGGGCGATTGAAACCGTTCCCGGACCGGCCCGGGGGCCGGTACGCCGCGCGAGAGGACCGCGCGGCTCTGGCAAATTCAGGCGGCCGGAACCCGGAAACACCGCGGGGTCCGCTCGCCGGCGGGACGGCGGTCGCCGGTCCCGGGGGATCCTGCCCGCCCTGGGGGAGATCACCTCGTCCTCGTGGATTCGGACCGGAGGAGAGGCACCGTTCCCAGCAGCCGAAGAGCAGGCCCGAAGGCCAACGAACCGGCCAAGGAGATAGTACTCCTCCGCAAGGAAGAGCGCAATTCCTGCTACCGCGGCGCCTCTCCGGCAAGCCACTTTGCTAATCTCCGTCCGGCATGAGCGCCGGGCATTCCCATCCTCACCACGCCGCGGCCGCGAACCGCTCGCGGCTTGCGCTCACCCTCGTTCTCGCGGCGGCCTACATGGTCGCCGAAGCGGTCGGCGGCTGGCTCACCGGCTCCCTCGCGCTGCTCGCCGACGCCGGGCACATGCTCTCCGACGTCGCCGCCCTGGGACTCTCGCTCTTCTGCATGTCGATGGCGCGGCGGCCGCCCACCTCCAAGCGCACCTACGGCTATCACCGCATGGAGATCCTGGCGGCCCTGGCCAACGGCGCCGCCCTGGTGGGGATCTCCGCCTTCGTGCTGGCCGAGGCCGTGCAGCGGCTCCGCCAACCGGCGGTCGTGGACGCTCCCGCGATGATGGGGATCGCCGTCGGCGGCCTCCTCGTCAATCTTGCGGGCTTGTGGATCCTGCGCCGGGGACGCGACGAGAGCCTCAACGTGCGCGGCGCCTGGCTGCACGTGCTGACCGACGCCCTCGGCAGCGTGCAGGCCATCGCGGCCGGCCTCCTCATCTGGGCCTTCGGCTGGCAGTGGGCGGACCCCGCCGCCTCCATCCTCATCTCCCTGCTGGTCGTCTACTCCGCGTGGTCGCTGCTCAAGGAGGCCACGGCGGTGCTCATGGAGTCCGCCCCAGCGCACATGGACGTCGACGAGATGCGCGACGCCATGATGGGCGTCCCCGGCGTGCTGGAGGTCCACGATCTCCACGTGTGGACGATCACCAGCGGCCGCGAATCCCTCTCGGCCCACGTGGTGGTGGAGGAGGGGCGCTACAACTGCGACCTCCTGTCGGAGATCCGCTCCGCCCTGCACGAACGTTTCGGCATCCACCACATGACGGTGCAGATCGAGACCGAGACGTTCAGTGCACGCGCGCCTGAAGAGGTATGCTGAGCGGACCAGGATGAAGCTCTTCCGGCCCGCCGTCCTGTTGGCCCTCCTGCTGTGCCCGGAGCTCGCCGCCGCGCAGGCGAAATCCCTCCATTGGGCCGCGATGGAGGTGCGCGCGCGGCTCGACGCCGAAGGCGTCCTGCACGTCGAGGAGCGGCAGGACATGGTCTTCAACGGCGACTGGAACGGCGGCGAGCGGCGGTTCAGCGTGCGGCCGGGCCAGCGCCTTCAGCTCCAGCGGCTCAGCCGTGTCGATCCGGCGACCGGCCTGGCCCGCGCGCTCGCCGAAGGAGACCTCTCGCAGGTCGACCGCTACGCCTGGATGAACGGGTCCACCCTGCGCTGGCGCAGCCGGCTGCCCGCGGACCCGCCGTTCGACAACGCGACGATTCCCTACGTGCTCGAATACACGCTCTCCGGCGTCCTGGAAAAGCGCGAGGGGCTCTACTGGCTGAACCACGACTTCGGGTTCCCGGAACGCACCGGCGAGATCGACCGGTTCTCGCTCGATCTGGACCTCGATCCGGTCTGGCTGCCCGCCGAGGGCGCGCCGGCCCACCACCTCGAGCGGCGGCATGTCGCTCCCGGCGAGAGCGTGATCGTGAAGGCGGGCCTGGAGTATCACGGCGCCGCGGAGGACCGCCTGGTGGGCGTCCGTACCACCACGCCGGCCCGCCTGCGGCTCGCCTTCTTCGCCGCCGCGCTGCTGGTCATGGCTCTCCTCTACGCCTCCTTCCGTCGGCGCGAGACGGCGCTCAGCCGCTTCTCGCCGCCGGCGACGCCGCGGGACTGGGACGAGCCCTGGCTGCAGGAAAACCTCTTTCTCTACCTGCCGGAGGAGATCGGCGCCCTCTGGGACCGCCGGATCGGTCCGCCGGAGGTGTCCGCCGTGCTCGCCCGCCTGGTCGCCGAAGGCAAGCTGGCGAGCGAGGTGCGCCCCCGCCGCTCCATCTTCGGCAAGGACGTGCTCGCTCTGACGCTCACCGCCGAGCGGGGGGCGTTCCTGAATTACGAGCGGCGGCTCGTCGACAAGCTGTTCTTCGGCGGCCGCACCGAGACGGACACGGAAGCGGTGCGGAGGCACTATCAGGGAAGCGGGTTCGATCCCGCCTCCGAGATCAAGAAGGATCTCGAGCAGCGTCTCCGCACCCACGCCGAGCTCAAGGGCGCCGCGCGGCCCGTCGGCCGGCGGCCCACGGCGCTGCTGTGCCTCGGCTTCGCCGCCCTCATCGGCCTGGATTGCCTGAGCCGCGGAGCGCCCAGCGCCGTCCTGGCCTTGATGGTTCTCTTCGTGGTGCTCTGGCTCTACGGTCCGGGGCTGCTCGCCGCCTTCGCCTGGCGGAAGCGGACGGAGCATCTCGACGCCGCGTCGCTCGGGTTCCTGTGGCCGGGCCTCGGCGTCCTCGCGGTCTGCCTCTCCGCCGACTTCTTCGCCGACTGGTTCCCCGCGCGGCTCTTCGTCCGGCCGGGCCTCTTCGGCGATCTCGCGCTGGCCCTGCTGCCGGTCGCGCTCTGGAACAGCCTGCTCAACAACGCCCGCACCCGCGAGGCGGAGCCGGCCATCCACCGGCGCCAGATCCTCGCCGCTGCCCGCCGCATGCTGCGGCGCGAGCTGGGCGAGCGCCAGCCGCGGCTGCGGGACGAGTGGCTGCCCTACGTTCTCGCCTTCGGCCTGCAGCGCGACATGGACCGCTGGTTCCGCGCCTTCGGCGGCGTCCGCTCCGGCGGCGGATCCGCGCTCTCCTCTCCTGCCGCGTCGTCCTCGCCGTCGGTCAGCTCGGGAGGCGGCGGCTGGACCGGAGGCGGCGGAGCCTTCGGCGGCGCCGGCGCCAGCACCTCCTGGGCCGCGGCGGCCGGCGGCCTCGCCGCCGGCGTGGCTGCCCCAAGCTCCAGCGGCGGCGGCGGCGGGGGTGGGGGAGGCAGCAGCTCGGGAGGCGGCGGTGGCGGCGGCTGGTGAGGGTTTTCCGATCCCATCAATTATGCTAAAATCTCAATCACAACGGTGTTGATTTCCGCAGTGCCTGTCCCCTGGGGGAGCCGGCCCAGGGAATCGATGGGAAGGTGCCGCATGCCGCGAAGAATCTTGGTCTGCCTGTCCCTGATCGCGGGTCTCTCCGCTTCCGGCCTCCACGCCGCGAAGAAGCCCGTCAAGCCTGTCAACAAGCTGGTGCGCGTGCCGCAGGACGCCAAGACCCTCGCGGCCGCCATCAAGTCCGTGCCCGACGGCGGCGTCATCGAGATGTCCGCCGGGACGTACGCCTCGCCGGCGACCGGCTTTCTCATCAACAACGTCCGCAAGGGCTTCACCGTCCGCGCCAAAACGGGAGCCGTGGTCTTCATCGACGGCGGCGACAGCCGGCAACTGCTGCGCTATATCAACTCGGACCGCGCCCGCGGCAAGCTGGTGACGTTCGAGGGGATCACCTTCCGGAAGGGCTTCAGTGCCAAGAGCGGCGTCTCCGGCGGCATCACGATGACGAAGGCGGAGGCCCTCTTTCGCAGTTGCAACTTCCTCGACAATCGCGCCGCGGCGCCCGCCACCGGCGGCGGCGCGGTGAAGGTGCTCGACGGCTCCAGCGCCACCTTCGTCGACTGCAAGTTCCGCAACAACTCGTCGCAGCTCCGCGGCGGCGCCATGACCGTGCGCGGCGCCACCGCCGTCCTGCAGGGCGGCGACATGACCGGCAACCGGACGAACCTGCCCGGGCACAACCCCAACTCGTTCGGCGGCGCCATCGCGGTGATCGACGGCGTCCTGCGCGTCACCGGCGTGCGCTTCGAGAACAACCAGGCGGGATGGACGGGCGGCGCCATCCTGGCCATCGGCAACTGGGACAAGGGCTCGGACGTGCAGGTGACCGGCTCGTCTTTCATCGCCAATCAGGCGGTCGCCGATCCCTGCTGCGACAACCCGGATGCGAGCGTGGGCGGAGCCTTGCACGCCGAGGACCGCACGGCGATGCGGATCGAAAAATCCCTCTTCTACCGCAACCGGGCGGACATGGGCGGCGCGCTGGACAACTACCGGGCCAACGTCGAGATCAGCGGCTCCGTGTTCCAGGGCAACCAGACGACGTCGGTCAAGCCCGTGGGCGGCGCCGGCGGCGCGATCGCCGTCTTCTCGTCCGACTTCGCCGACAGCTCGACCGGCTCCGGCGCGATCAACCGGCCGGCGGCTCGCCTGGCGGTCACGCAGTCGCTCTTCCAGGGCGGCCCCGAGGTCGCGAAGGCGCCCTTCTCCGGCGGCTGCATCCTCGCCAGCGGCGACATCCCGCGGATGTACGGCGGCGGCGGCGTGCCGCGGGCCGGCACGCTCGCCGACAACCCCGCCCGCGTCGAGATACGGGGAACGGTCTTCTCCGACTGCGACGTCGAGACCTCCACGCCGGGCGGCACGGGCGCCGGCGGGG
>DATBGJ010000542.1:0-8238 GCA_036558045.1 Thermoanaerobaculia bacterium | reverse complement strand
CCGCTCTTCGTCTTCGACACCAATCCGGACCTGCAGCGGGACTTCGAGAAGGGAGGCTCGCTGCGGGAGCTGGGCCTGGTGCTGGAGAACGTGGACGGCATGGAGAACCTGCCGACCAAGTTCGTGCTGCGCGGCGTGCCGCACACCCTGGGCCTGCCGATGTCGCGCAAGCCGCAGCCCGGCTCGGCGTTCGAGCCCATCCCGCCCAACGAGCGGCTCGGCTGGGGCGGCGACGGCGCGCCCGGCAGCGGCACGATCCGGGACTTCGCCATGGGCGCCATCGTGCAGCACTTCCCGCGCACGCTCGCCCGCGCCGTGGGCGTCGACTTCCGGGCGCCGACCGACAACGAGCTCGACGCCCTGGCGGCGTTCCAGCTCGCCCTGGGGCGGCAGACGGATCCCGACCTGTCCAACATGCGCTTCCGCTCGCCCATCGTCACGCGCGGCCAGACGGTGTACCTGACCGGCGACTCGGAGCGCGGCACGGTGGCGGCCGGCAAGTGCAACCGCTGCCACTTCAACGGCGGCTCCAACGTCACGGTGGAGGACCAGAACCGCAACTTCGACATCGGCGTCGTGGCGCTCCCGCACCATCCGGCCAACCTGCTGCAGCCGGACTCGATGCCGGTCGACGCCGGCTTCGGCCGGGACGCCAACCCCCTCGGCGGCTTCGGCAACGGCCGTTTCAATACGCCGGTGGTGATCGAGGCGGCGGACACGCCCCCCTTCTTCCACGACAACGCCGTGCAGACGCTGGAGGAGGCGGTCGACTTCTACAACAGCGACGCCTTCAACAACTCGCCGGCGGGGCAGGGCTTCAAGACCCAGGACACGGGCCGCATCGGCATCCACCTCGAGACCACCGACGTCGAGGCGGTGGCCGCGCTGCTGCGCGTCCTCAACGCCCTGGAGAACATCCGCTCGTCGTCGGAGCTCGATCAGGCCGCCGCCGGCGCCCAGGATGGCAAACAGGCGAGCACGCTGCTCGACATCGCCTCCTTCGACACCGAGGACGCCTTCCAGGTGCTGGAGGAGAGGTCGCTGCATCTCGCCGCGGCGAAAATGCTGCGGCAGGCCTATCAGATGGAGCGCCAGGCGGTGGCGCAGCGCAGCCGCCCGCGCCGCGGCAAGCTGATCGGCGACATCCTTCGGCTCAAGACGGCGGCGCGCGACGAGATGATCGTGACGCCGTGATGATGTGTGACGCCGTGATGATGTCCGCTTCAAACGGCGGGGACGGTGTGCTGCGCCTCGCACCAGCTCTGGTAGGTGGTGCCGGGGGTGCCGAGCGAGCGGTCCGCCGTCTCGGGGCCGCCGGGCTCGCCGACGCGCTTGTAGAACCGCACGACCCGCATCGCGTACTGGCGGTTCTTGTGGCGGATGAGGCGGCAGTAGAGGTCGCCGACCCATACCGGGATGAAATGGATGCGCGTCTCCGGGCGCACCTGCGCGCAATACCGCCGCACCGCTTCCTCCTGCGTGATCGCCTCGGGGCCGTAGAGCTCGAACCGCCGGTTGGGAGCCTCTGGCATCTGGAAGACCTTGGAGACCAGCCGCGCGTAGTCGTCGCCGGCGATGTAATGGAACTTGCGGCCGGGGATCTCGGGGACGAAGAGGCGCTTGCCCGGCTGCAGGTGGTAGGTGTTCTCCATGAAGAAGCTGGGGGCGAAGATGGCGTAGGGGATGCCGCCCGCGCGGACGGCCGCCTCGGCGTCGACCTTGGCCTTGAGGGAGGGGAGCTCGGCGGCGTATTCGGGCCGCGCGTGCAGGCAGGAGAGGTAGGTCAGCCGCTCGACGCCGGCCTCCTTGGCCGCCCGCACCACGTTGGCGGTGCCGCGGTGCTCGATGCGGTCGTGGCTCTTGTCCTTCCACCAGCCGCGGAGGTTGACGTGGACGCCCCAGCATCCCGCCAGCGCGGCCTGCAGGGCGCCGTCGTCGAAGATGTCGCCCTGGAAGATGGGGAAGCGGTCGCCGAGCTTCCCGAGCGCCTTTTCACGCCGGCGGGTGAGGACTCGTACGTCGAAGCCGTCGTCGCTCAACCGCCTGGCCACGACCGGGCCGTGGTTGCCGGTGGCGCCGACGACGAGGATGGTCTTGGGCATCGCTCCTCCTTCCACAGTCACGAGCGGATCGAGAGTTTAATCGGAGTTGTGGGTCTTCAGCGTATCAGTGTCGTCCGGAGGTGCCGTGGGGACATCGATGAGACGAGGTGAAGGTTTCCAGCATGAGCTCCGCCGCTGTGGACCGGCGGTCCTCCTCGCGGCGGCCGGTCTGGCGGCGGCGCTGCCGGCCGCGGCGCAGCACCCGCTCCCCGCCCGCAGCCTGGAGGCGCTGTCGATCGCGGAGCCCATCGTGATGGATGGGCGGCTCGACGACGCGGCCTGGTCGCAGGCCCAGGTGGGGGCGGGCTTCACGCAGCGCGAGAAGCCGACGGAGCCGGCGACGGAAGGCACCGAGGTGCGGGTGGTCTACACCTCCACCACGCTCTACATCGGCGTCCGCTGCTTCGACTCCCATCCCGAGCAGATCGTCGCCAAGGAGATGGAGTACGACGGCCGCCTGTTCCGCGACGACTCGGTGATCGTGGTGCTCGACACCTTCCACGACCACCGCAACTCCTACTTCCTGGAGACCAATCCGAACGGCGCCATCCTCGACGCCCTGTCCACCGATGAGGGAAGAGTCCTCAACAACGACTGGAACGGCGTCTGGGGCGCCGTTTCGAAGGTCACTCCGGAGGGCTGGACGACGGAGATGGCGATCCCCTTCGCCACCCTGCGTTTCGATCCGGCGCTCGACACCTGGGGCTTCAACGTCCGCCGGCTGATCGCCCGCAAGGCCGAGCAGTCGTACTGGAACCAGGTGGGCCGCGACGCCAACATCACGCGCATGTCGCGCGCCGGCCACCTGACCGGGCTGCACGGCCTGCAGTCCGGCTTGAACCTGCGCATCAAGCCGTTCGGCGTCAGCGCGCTCTCGCGCTTCGGCGCCGCGCCCCTGCTCGCCGAATCCTCCAAGCTCGGGATGGACCTGAAGTGGGGCATCACCCGCGGCCTGGCGCTCGACCTCACCTACAAGACCGACTTCGCCGAGGCCGAGGCGGACGACCAGCAGGTCAACCTGACGCGGTTCTCCCTGTTCTTCAAGGAGAAGCGGGAATTCTTCCTGGAGAACAGCGGCATCTTCGAGGTCGTGCCGCCGAGCCTGTTGGGCGGCACGCCGACGCTCAAGCTCTTCCACTCGCGGCGCATCGGTATCGCGGAGAGCGGCCTGGAGGTGCCCATCGAGTGGGGAACGCGCCTCAGCGGCCGCGTCGGCGACTGGAGCGTCGGCCTGCTCGACGTGTCGACGGAGCCGCGCAGCCAGGTGCAGAGCGGCATCCTCGGCGGCCTGCCGCGGGACAACTGGGGCGTCGTCCGCCTGAAGCGCAACATCGGCCCGCACTCGACGGTGGGGATGATCTACACCGGCCTCAACAAGGCCGACACCAACGAGAACTTCGGCGGCGACAACCAGGTGCTCGGCGTCGACGCCGACCTCAACCCGCTGCCCAAGCTCAACGTCAACGGCTTCTACGCCGCCAGCCACGATCCCGGCGCCTCGGACTGGGCGGGGGGCGCCTCGGCGGTGTGGAACGGCGACTACTGGATCTGGGGGCTGGAGACGATGGAGATCGGCGAGCAGTTCAACCCCGCGGCCGGTTTCCTGTTGCGCAGCGGCATCCGCCGCTATGCGCCGACGCTCATCTACAAGCCGCGGCCCAAGATCAGCGGCGTCCGCAACATCTTCTTCGACATGCAGGCGGAGCTCATCACCGACCTCGACGACCGGCTGGAGACGGGGTTCGGCCGCATCGACCTGTTCGGCATCGTGCTCGACTCGGAGGACCAGGCGCAGGTGTACACGGACGTCACCCGCGACCGCTTCGACCTGCCTTTCGAGATCCAGCCCGGCATCGTGATCCCGCCCGGCGAGTACGACTTCGTCGACTTCGGCGTCGCCTACGCCACCTCGGCCACGCGCAGCCATTGGTACGCCAGCGGCGCCCTGACCAGCGGGCAGTTCTACACCGGCGACCGGCTCTCCAACGTGCTCACCCTGGGCTGGCGGCCGAGCCGTTACTTCCGCACCGAGACGCGCTGGAGCTACGACAACATCGACCTGGCGGAGGGCTCGTTCACCGCCAACGTCTGGCGGCAGCGGCTGAGCCTGTCGCTGGGGCCGAACTTCGCCACCAACGCCTTCCTGCAGTACAACGACGCGGCGGACCTGCTGTCGCTCAACCTGCGCTTCAACTGGATCTATCGTCCCGGCGCGGACGTCTTCCTGGTGTACAACGAGAACTGGATCGCTCCCGGCCTGCGGGACCTCACCCGGAGGGAGCACCAGTTGATCCTCAAGTTCACGTACCTGCTGGAGATTTGAAAGGTTTTCCGCGCGGGTAGGGGTATGACGATTCATACTTCAGGCGTAGCCGTCGAATTCTCGAGCTGGATCGAGGTGCTGCGCACGCGGGCGCGCGAGAGTCCGGCGGCGCGCGCCTTCACCTTCCTCGGCGACGGCGAGGAGGATCACCTCTCGTACGCCGGCCTCGACGAGCGGGCGCGGGCCATCGCGGCGCTGTTGCAGGAGCACGGCGCGGCGGGCGAGCGGGTGCTGCTGCTCTATCCGCCGGGTTTCGAGTACATCGCCGCCTTCTTCGGCTGCCTCTACGCCGGCGCCGTCGCGGTGCCGGCCTATCCGCCGCGCCTGAACCGCAGCCTGCCGCGGCTGCGCGCCATCCTGGAGGACGCCCGGCCGCGGCTGGCGCTCACCACCGCGGCCATCCGCGCCCGCGTCGAAGGCTGGCGCCAGCAGGCCCCCTGGCTCGCCGGCACGTGCTGGCTGGAGACCGGCGGCGTGGACTCAAGGGACGCGGCCCTGTGGCGGCAGCCGGAGGTGGCGGAATCCACCCTGGCCTTCCTGCAGTACACCTCGGGCTCGACCGGCACCCCCAAGGGGGTGATGCTCTCGCACGGCAACCTGCTCCACAACTCGCGCGAGCTGCGCCGCTGCTTCGGCTACACGGCGGAGAGCCGCGGCGTCATCTGGTTGCCGCCCTACCACGACATGGGGTTGATCGGCGGCATCCTGCAGCCGGTGCACGGCGGCTTCCCCGCCGTCCTCATGGCGCCGGTCTCCTTCCTGCAGCAGCCGCTGCGCTGGCTGGCGGCGATCTCGCGCAGCCGCGCCACCATCTCCGGCGGTCCCGATTTCGCCTACGACCTCTGCGTGCGCCGCATCCCGCCGGCGGAGCGGGAAGGGCTCGACCTCGCGAGCTGGGAGGTGGCGTTCACCGGCGCCGAGCCGGTGCGGGCGGCGACGCTCGAGCGCTTCGCCGAGGCCTTCGCGCCCTGCGGCTTCCGGCGGCGCGCCTTCTATCCCTGTTACGGTCTGGCGGAAGCGACGCTCATCGTCAGCGGCGGCGCGCCCGGCGGCGGCGCGGTCGAGCGGAGCTTCGACGGCGAGGCGCTGGAACGGCACCGGGCGGTGCCCGCGGCCGCCGGCGGCCGGCGGTTGATCGGCAACGGGCGCGGCGTGCTCGATCAGCGGCTGGCGATCGTCGATGCGGAGTCGTCGGCTCCCTGCCCCGCCGGCCGGGTCGGCGAGGTGTGGGTCGCCGGCCCCAGCGTGGCGCAGGGATATTGGAACCGGCCGGAGGAGACGGCCGCGACGTTCCGCGCCCGCCTCGCCGGCGACGGGCCGTACCTGCGCACGGGCGACCTCGGCTTCCTGGACGGCGGCGAGCTGTTCATCACCGGCCGCCTCAAGGACCTCGTCATCCTGCGCGGCCGCAACCACTACCCGCAGGACATCGAGGCCACCGTGGAAGCGGCGCACCCGGCGCTCCGTCCCGCCGGTGCGGCGGCCTTCTCGGTGGAGGTGGCGGGCGAGGAGCGGCTGGTGGTCGTCGCCGAGGTGGAACGCACGGCGAAGGGGGACCTGGAGGAGGTGGCGGGGGCGGTGCGCGAGGCCGTCGTCCAGGAGCACGAGGCACAGGTGCACGAGGTGGTGCTGATCCGCACGGCCACCCTGCCCAAGACCTCCAGCGGCAAGGTCCAGCGCGGCGCCTGCAGGAGCAGCTATCTCGCCGGCGAGCTGGCGGTGGTGGGCCGCAGCGCGGTGGCGGACGCCGCCGCCGCGGACTGGCTCGAGACGCGCCTCACCCGCGCCGAGCTGGAGCTGCTGCCGCGCGGCGAGAGAGGCGCGGCGCTGCTGGCGTTCCTGCGCCAGGAGGCGGCGCGCGCCCTCCGCCTCTCGCCGTCGCGGCTCGATCCGCGCCAGCCGCTCGCCGCCTATGGCCTCGACTCGCTGGGCGCCTCCGAGCTGAAGGCCGGCCTGGAGGCGGCCCTGGAGGTGGGCCTGCCGCTCGCCGACCTGGTGGAGGGGGCGAGCCTGGAGCGGCTGGCGGCCGAGATCCTCGGCCGCCTCGAAGACTCGAGGCCGGAGGCGGCGGCGCGCCGCATCCCGCGGCGGGCGGACCCCGGCGCGGAGAGCCGTCCCTCCGACGGCCAGCGGGCCCTCTGGTTCCTGGAGCGGCTGGCGCCGGGCAACGGCGCCAACCACATCGCGGCCGCGGCGCGGGTGCGCTCCGGCCTGGACCCGGCGGCTCTGCGGCGGGCGCTCGCCGGCCTGGTGGAGCGCCATCCGGCCCTGCGCGCCACCTTCGCCGAGACGAACGGCGAGCCGGTGCTCGAGGTCCACGAGCGTCTGGATCTCGAATTCGTCGAGCGGGACGCCGCCGGCTGGAGCGCCGGGGAGCTCGACGACCAGCTCGCCGAGGAGGCCTACCGCCCCTTCGACCTCGCCCGCGGGCCGCTGCTGCGCGTCGCCCTCTTCGCGGTCGGGCAGCCGGGCTGCGAGGCGGTGCTGCTGCTGGCGATCCACCACATCGTGGCCGACTTCTGGTCGCTCGGCGTGCTGGCCCGCGAGCTGGGCCTCCTCTACGCCGCCGAGAGGGCCGGCCAGCCGGCGGTGCTGGAGCCGCTGCCGTTCGACTTCCGGGACTACACGGCCTGGCAGCAGGAGCTGCTGGCGGGCGTGGAGCGGACGGAGCTGTGGCGCTATTGGCTGGAGCAACTGGGAGGCGAGCTGCCGCAGTTGGACTTATCCGCCGACCGGCCGCGGCCGCCCGTCCAGACCTACCGCGGCAGCGCGCTGGCGCGCCGGCTCGACCCGTGGGTGGCGGCGGGGCTGCGGCGCTTCAGCCGCGAACGGGGGGCGACGCTCTACATCACCCTGCTGGCGGCGTTCCAGGCGCTGCTCCACCGCACCACGGGACAGCCGGACCTCCTGGTGGGCTCGCCCACCGCGGGGCGCGACGCGGCGGGCCTCGACCGGCTGGTGGGCTACTTCGTGAACCCGGTGGCGCTGCGGGCCGATTTCTCCGCCGTCGCCACCTTCGAGGAGCTGCTGGCCCGCACCCGCGGCACGGTGCTGGGCGCGCTGGCGCACGCCGGCATGCCTTTCCCCCGGCTCGCCGAGTTCCTGCAGCCGGTGCGGGACCCCAGCCGGCCGGTGATCTTCCAGGCGCTCTTCGTCCTGCAGCAGGCGCAGCGGCCGGAGGAGGAGGCTCTCGCGGCGTTCGCCCTCGGCGTCGAGGGAGCGGCGATGGACCTCGGCGGCCTGGTGGTGGAGCCCTGGCCCTTCGTGCCGCGCCGGGCGCAGTTCGACCTCTCGCTGGTGGCCGCCGAGCTCGGCGGCGAGCTGGGCGCCTGCCTGCAATACAACTCCGACCTCTTCGACGCCGCCACCGTGGAGCGCCTGCTGGGGCACTGGGCCAACCTCGCCGGCGGCATCGCGGCGGGCTCCAGGGAGGATCCCGAACGGCGGCTCTCGGATCTGCCGCTGTTGACGGTGGCCGAGCGGCAGCAGCTCCAGAGGGAATGGCAGGACAGCGATGCCCCGGTGGCGGCGGGCTGCCTGCACGAGCTGTTCGCGGCGCAGGCGGCGCGGACGCCGGCGGCCGTGGCGCTGGTCTTCGGCGACGAGCGCTTCACCTACGCCGAGCTCGCCGCGCGGGCGGGCCGCCTGGCGCGCCACCTCGTCTGGCTGGGAGTGGGGCCGGAGGTGGCGGTGGGCATCTGCGCCGAGCGCACGCCGGAGATGGTGGTGGGCCTGCTCGCCGTGATGACGGCCGGCGGCGCCTACGTGCCTCTCGATCCGAATTACCCGGCGCAGCGGCTGGGGTGGATCCTG
>DATBGJ010000541.1:0-1697 GCA_036558045.1 Thermoanaerobaculia bacterium | reverse complement strand
CGCATCCTCGTGGACCGTCTCTGGCCGCGCGGCCTGACGAAAGAGGCCGCCGCGCTCGCGCGGTGGGACCGCGACGTCGCGCCGTCGAACGAGCTGCGGAAGGAGTTCGGCCACGACCACTCGCGCTGGGATGAGTTCAAGGCGAAGTACTTCGCCGAGCTGGACGCCAATCCGGAGCTGGTCAATCGGCTCGCCGGCGAGGCAAGGAAGGGGACGGTGACCCTCCTCTTCGCAGCGCGGGATACGGAGAAGAACAACGCCGTGGCGCTGCGGGAGTATCTGCGGAAGCTTGCCCGGTGAGATTCGCGCCCGGAGTAGAATCCCCCCGTCGGCTCCCTGAAAGGAGGCCCAGCGTGCGACTCGGCCTGCGGAAGATCATCGCCCCCCTCCTGCTCCTCGTCGCCTCGGCGGTCCAGGCGCAGCTCTGGATCGGCCCGGCGGCCGTGGAGATCCGGGTCGAGGACCAGAAGGGCCCTCCCGTAGCCGGCGCCACGCTGACGCTGCGGTACAACGACGTCGATCCCAAGGACGGCCCGGACGCCGTGCTCACCGATGCGCGCGGCAAGGCGATCGTAGGTGGGCTGGCCCTGGGTTCGTGGCACCTGGAGGTCAGCCACGAAGGCTACATGACCTACCTCGCCGAGATCACCGTCAGCGAGAAGGGCCGCATCGTGCTGGAGGAGGCCGCGCAGTTCAATGTCGTGGGGGCCACGCGGACGATGCGCGTCCAGATCTCTCGCGCCAAGTCAGGACCGGTCCCGCGGCCGTCCGTCGTCGCGGAGAAGGCTCCCGCGCCGGCGCCGGTTCCTGCACCGCCCGCGGCCACGCCGCCGGTTCCCAAGCCCAAGATTCCTCCAGCGCCAGCGCCGCCGGCTCAAGAGGAGCCGACCGCCGCGCCGGCCGCGCCTGCAGCTCCCCCGCCAGCGCCAGAACCCCAGCCCACCCCCACGGCGGAACCGCCGGTGGCGAAACCGACCACGGCGCCGGCTCCCGCGCCGATCCCACCTCCCGCCGCCACGCCTCCGGCGCAGGAACCTCCTCGGACAAGGCCGACTACACTCCCGCCGCCGGCGATACCGTCAGCTCCAGCTCCGCCGCCGGAACCTGTGTCGCCTCTGCCCCCCCCGCAGCCGGCCGATCCGGTACGGCTGCGGACCTCGAAGGACCGCACCTGCTTTGAATGTCCGCCCGGGGAGTCGGCCCTCACGACGGAACGGGTCATCCAATCCGGCGGCGGCGCCGGCTGCGGCGCGGACATCGCCGCGCAACTGCAGACCGGAACGGTCCCTTCCGGCCTGCCCGCCGGCTGCCACGTGCTGCGCATCGTCCTGCCGGCCGGCACGCGCTACACGGGATATCGCTTCGAGGTGCAGACCGGCGGCGACGCGCTGGATTGCCTCGCCGGCCAGAATTGTCCCCAGAGCACCGGCCGTTGGCCGATCGATCCGGTCCTGATCCGGCAGGCGCAGGGCACGGTCATCCTGGCGCCCTTCGAAGCCGGTCCGGGCGGGCGCGAGCGGCGGGCGGTCTTCACGGCCTACTTCACGACGGCAACGGCGAAGCGGCCGCGGTGAGCCGCCGCCTCACTTCTCGATCCGCACCAGCTCCAGCCGCTCTCCCGTGTTCTTGTCGAGCTCCAGGACGCTGCCGATGCCCGGAGCGTAGAACTTCTGCTCCAACGCGTCGGGCTCGAGGGG
>DATBGJ010000540.1:0-1775 GCA_036558045.1 Thermoanaerobaculia bacterium | reverse complement strand
GCCAGATGCCGGCGAGCGGCCTGCTGAGCCACGCCCTGGCGCGTCTCCTCGCCGCCTGCCCCGACCTCTCGGTACGCGACGGCGCCCGCGCCCGCGATCTGGCCATCGCCGTGTGGAACGCCTCGCCGGCGACCGCGCACGCCGAGACGGTGGCCCTGGCGCTGGCCGAGCTTGGACACTGCGCCGATGCCGCCGTCTGGCAGCGGACGGCGATCGAGCAAGCCCGGCGCGAGGGGTTCGACGCGAAAGTCGCGGACCTCTCCCGCGCCTTGTCAGCCTACGAGAAGGGCTCACCCTGCCGGCCCTGATGCTTGCCAGGACTCTGATCAAGGCCGGACTGGCGGGAGCGCTCGCTCTGCTCTGCGGTTGTGGGGAGACCATCGAGCAGAGGGCCGCCGCGATGACCGGCGGCGATCCGGCGCGCGGGAAGGAGATCATCCCTCGCTACGGCTGCGAGGCCTGCCACAGCATTCCCGGAGTCGCCGGGGCTCGCGGCCAGGTCGGCCCGCCCCTCGACGGCATCGCCGGCCGGCCCGCTCTCGCCGGCGGGCTCCTCAACACTCCGGACAATCTGATGCGCTGGATCCGCGATCCCCAGGCGATTCAGCCAGGAACCGCCATGCCTGTCCTCGGCGTGACCGAGCGCGACGTGCGGGACATCGCCGCCTACCTCTATACCCTCAGATGACCGTGAGAGAACGGTTGGCCTGGAATCCATCTACAATGGAGAGCGTTGAACGTCTCGATGGTCAACCCGACAGCAGGACGCGGCATGCGAGACTCCGAGCCCCTCCTTGCCTGGCCAGGGCTTGCGAGCCTGCGGTTCTCGCTGCCGCTGGCGTATCTCTTCTCGAAGATCTTCTTCTCGATCTACGGCGGCGCCAGCCTGCTCGCCAGGCTGCGCGGCGCGCGCGAGGCCTTCCACTTCGACTGGGAGATGCGCCTGCCGTTCGTGCCCTCGGTCGCCATCGTCTACCTCTCGGTGCCGCTGCTGCTCCTGCTGGCGCCGTTCATCCTGCGCACCTGGCGCAGCTTCACGCCTTTCTTCCTCACGCTCACGGCCGAGACGCTGGTGGGCGGGCTGTTCTTCCTGCTGCTCCCCATGGCCCAGGGCTATCCCCACCGGGAGGCGTACGGGATCGGCGGCGCCGTCTTCCATCTCGCGGACCGGCTGAACCTCGACTACAACGAGTTCCCATCGCTCCACGTGGCGTTCGCCGTCACCGCGGCGATCGTCTATGGCCGGCGGTGCGGCTGGCTGGGGAAGACCCTGTTCGGCCTCTGGGCGGTCACCGTCACCTTCTCGACGCTGCTGATGCACGAGCACCACCTGATCGATCTCGCCGGCGGCGCCGCGCTCGGCATCGCCGCGGTGGCCACCGTCCAGCGCTGGGCCTCCGGCGAGCGGACTTTGGAGGCTTTGCGGATCCAAGGTCTCCGTCTGAAGGAACTTGCGGGTCGAGCTCGCCGGCATCCGCGCGAGCTGCCCGCTGCCATCGCCGCCTTCTTTCGCGGGTTCCTTGGTAGCTGGCGAAAGGCCCGCTACGCTTCGTCAATGGCCACGGAACCTCCGACATCGGTCGACATCTCACCTACGCGCACGGAATCTCATCGATATGAACCGTAAATCGCCTCTCCTCACGGCCATGGCTGGTCTGACGGTGCTTCTTTTCATCTTCTCTTCCGCCGTCCAGGCCAAGCCGCCGAAGAAACCGAAGCCGGGCAATCAGCCGCAGAGCCAGCAGCAGCCGGCGCAGGACCAGCCGGCGCAGGCG
>DATBGJ010000539.1:0-3928 GCA_036558045.1 Thermoanaerobaculia bacterium | reverse complement strand
TCGTCGGCTACATCGACTTCGGCATCACGGCGGTGCTTTCCGCCTTCTCGCGCCGCCATCTCGTGGCGTTGACCTTCGCCTACACCCGCGGCGATCTCGACGGCATGTGCACGGCCTTCTTCAAGGTCTGCGCGTTCCGTCCCGAGGCGGACCCGAAGGCGTTCCGCGCCGGCCTCTCCGAGCTCGCTCTCGGCTGGTACGAGCGAGAGGGCGACCAGGTGCGGCTCAAGAAGAACTTCACGCTGATGATGCTCGACATGCTGACCCTGTCGCGGGCCACCGGCATTCTCCCCGAACGCGACGTCGTCAAGTACATCCGCTCGGCGATCGCCATCGACGGCCTGATCACCCGCTTCGCGCCCGGGTTCGACGTCGGCCTCTACCTGGAGGCCGTCTGCGACCGGCTGATCCGCATGGAGACCCAGCGCTCCCTGTTCTCGTTCGACCGCCTGGCCGGCTGGACGGTGGCCGGCTCGCATCTCCTCTCCGACGGACCGGTACGGGGAGCCGAGCTCCTGCGCCGGTTCGCCGCCGGTGAGATGACGGTGGCGGCCGAGGTCGCGGTCCCGCGGCGCGGCGGCGGGCGGGATGCGCTCGGACAGAGGGCGGTCCAGTTGGCGATCCTGCTCCTCGCGCTGGCGCTCTCGCTCGCCTTCGCCGGCGGCGCGCCGCGGCTGGGCGCCAATCTCTTTACCGCTCAGGCGTTGCTCTTCGTGGCCGCCCTGGGCACGTTGCTCAGGATGATCGTCCGGCTCGTTTGGAGCACTGGAGTGGACACACGAAAAAGGAGGACTTATGCGTGAGCTCACGAAATCGATGCTCAGCCTCTCATGGGCGATGTCCCTGTTCGGGCTGAAGCAGATGGCCAGCATGCTCACCGCCGGTGGTAACGCGGCCGGCTCCTTCGAGGCCGTCGCGCGCTGCACCGAAGAGCAGCTCGGACAGGTGACCCGGTCGACCTTCCGCGCCGGCGACAACCTGCAGCGGGGGCTCGTCGACATGACGTTCTCCCTGCTCACCCTGGGCATGTGGCGGCCGGGCGCCGGCGGCAGCGCCTGGGGCCGGGGCGACATGGGAGGGAGCTCTACCGCGGGCTGCGCCTCCTGCTCGGCCACCGGCACGGGACCGTCCGCTGGCGCCAACGCCGTGCAGGCGGCCGGCGATCTGACAGCCCAGGCGATGGGGGCTGGAATCGATCTCATGCAGCAGGGAGTCAACGCCGCCTACCAGATGGTGGGAGGCGGCTCGGCCGCGCAGCCGCGCGACACCGGTTGGGGGCCGGTGCCGCCGCCCGGCTTCCAGATGGCCGGAGGCAGCGGCCCGATCCGCTAGGGCGGCTGAAGCATGATCGAGCCGGCACAGCGGAAGTCCGCGCGCGGGAGGCGCACCGCGGCACAGGCCCGGCGGCGGGAGATCGAGCGCGTCCTCGCCGAGCTGGGGCTCGCGGGCGGTCCGCGCGGGCTCGTCGGCGAGGAGGCGCCGTCCCATTTCGACGGCAGCTCCGGCCTGCGCCTGCGGCTCGCGCTGGAGAGATTGGGTCCGGTGTTCGCGGCCTTCGGCCGTTATCTCGGTTCCCGCCCGGACCTGCTGTCCCTGGCGGACTGCCGCGAGCTGCGGCAGACGGGCGAGCCGGCGACACCGCTGCCGGCGGCGGCCATCCCCGAGCTGATCGAGTCCGAGGCCGGCCAGCCGTTCACGGAGCTCTTCGAGGCGGTCGAGGTCGAACCGCTCCGGTGCGGGCTCGTCACCCAGACGCACCGCGCCCGCCTGCGCGGCGGATGGGAAGCCCTGGTGTGGCTCGTCCGCCCGGATTACCGCGAGCAGTTGGAGCTCGACTCGCCGCATCTCGCGCTCCTTGCCACGGCCCTGCGGCAGGGAGAGGGCTCCCCGACAGTGGAACGCGCGATCGCCGGCTTCCAGCAAGCCATGCTCGCCCGCGCCGATCTCCAGGCCCGGGCCGGTGCCCTGCGCACCCTGCGGCTCGAAGTGGCGGGGCTGGGCTCCCTGCGGCTGCCGCGGATCGTCGTCTCGGCTTCGCGGCTGCTGTGCCTGGAGCTCCTGCAAGGCCGGAGCCTCGACGGGCTGCAGCCGTCGCCAGCGCCGCCCGCCGAGCTGGCCGATCTCGCGCGGCGCCTCTGCCTCGGCTGGCTGTATCACGCGTTCCGCGGCAAGGTCTTCCCGGTGGAATTCGCGCCGCGCGACCTCGTGGTGCTCGCCGACGACGCCATCGGTCTCCAGGGCGGCACCTTCGCGGGCTTATCCATGGACAGTCAGCAGAACCTCCACGCCTACCTGGAGGCCGCCGCGGCCGAAGATCCCGACGAAGCCTGCGCCCGCCTGCTGCGCGAGATGGAGCCGGGAAGCGGGGGAGGAGCCGAGGCCGAGCTGCGGCAGAGCTTCCGCCAGGCGGTCGCTTTCCGCGACGGCGGCTGGGGCTCGGCCCAGGACGGCAGGAGCCTGGCCGAGCAGCTTTTCGTCCAGTGGCGCCTGGCCGCGGAGCAAGGATACCAGCCCTCTCCCCAGCTCGTTGCCTTCTATCGTGGACTGTTCGCGCTCGCCGTGGCCGTCCGTCCGCTCACCCCGCCCGATCGCGATCCATTGCGTGAGGCTCTGGAGAACCTGCGCCTGCTCTCCGCGGCCGACCGGCTCGCTCGCATGGCGGACTTCGGGCGGTTTCGCCGCGGCCTCGAGAGCTACGGCGCAGCCCTCGCCGACCTGCCCGTGGCGTTCGACGCCGCGCTCAGCCAACTGACGGACGGGCGGCCGAAGCTGCGGATCGAGGTCGAGGACGGCGGCGCGAGCCGCGAACGGGACCGCCGCTCCCCGGCGCTGCCGATCGCCCTGTCGCTGGCGCTCGTGGCGGTCGCGCTCCTGACCGTGCGGCTGGGGACGGCGCCGCAGGCTGGAGCGTGGCTCGAGGCGGCCGGCGCCACTCTGTTCATCGTCCTCGGCGGATTATTGCTGGGCGTGCTGGGACGTCAGCCATGAACGCCTGGATCCAATTCCTCCGGCTGCCGGTGACGGCGCTTTCCGCCAGCCTCGGGCTGATGGTCAGGACCCTGCAGGCCCTGCAGCAGACGGCGCAGCAGCTCACCGCTCCGGACGGCGGCTCGCCTCCGGCCAGTGGCGGGCTCACCCCATCGTTCCCCCTCAGCGCTGCCGCAGGCGGCGCCACGACAACTTTCAAGGAGGCAAGAGAGATGAGTCAGAACCAGAATTCGCGAGACCAGTGCTGCGTGAGCGAGAGCTGCGAGGTCCGGCTTTTCGAGTACTACATCCTCTCGGTCAAACCCGACGCGGAGAGGGTGATCGCCGGCCCCAAGAACATCCTGGTCACCGACGACATGAACGGCGAGGCTTTCGTCTCGTGGGTCATCGCCATGTACTTCCAGGAGGAGGGCCACAAGAAGATGGACCACGACGACAAGAAGTATCTCCGCGTCTGCTATCGGGTCGCCTGCACCTTCCCCAGGCAGTGCGCGAACTATGAGAAAGAACAGGTCCACGTCCTGCGTGAGATCCGGGACGCCCTGGGAGGCGGGCCGCGCGCCGTTTCGGCGGCATCCTAGACCTGTCCTGCGGCGAGACCGGAGGGCATCTGTGCTCTCCGGCCCTCCTGTTCGTAGCCTGGATCAGCAATGAGGCTGTCCGGCGGTATCGCTCGACAGCCGCTGCCTGAGAGGAGAAGGCGATGAAGATGCCCGAGAACGCAAGCACGATCATCGGCACGCTGCAGCAGATCGCGGCGAAGGTCCCGCCGACCGCGCTGCCGCACCAGCTTCCGAGGGAGACAAAGGGCCTGCAGATGGAGGAGGTGATCCTCGTCTATTGCGTCGGACAAGGGACCTTCAGTGAAGACTCCGGACCCGACCACGCCCAGATCAACCTCATGATGGACATGTACGATTTTCACGGCAACTGGGTGGGC
>DATBGJ010000538.1:0-5027 GCA_036558045.1 Thermoanaerobaculia bacterium | reverse complement strand
CGCCCTCGGGCCCGATGCGCAATCCCTCGCGAGAGGCGGAGCGGGCGGCGATCTCCCCCAGCCGCGACTCGTCCACCGCGATCGCCTTGCCGCCGGTCTCGCGCACGGCCCGCAGCACCAGGAAATCGGCGAGGGCGCGCGGCACCCTCAGGCCCCAGACGCGCGTGCGGGGATCCGGCCACGGCGCCGCCGACTCCTCGCCGTTCTCCCAGGCGCGCACGATGGGAGCGCAGCCGGCCGCCTGGACGACCACGAAGCGCGGCCGCCGCGATCCGATCAGTCCCAGGCGCTCCAGCTCCGCGAAGGCCTTGTGCATCCCCACGATGCCGGTGCCGCCGCCGAGCGGGTAGACGATCCACTCCGGCAGCTCCCAGCCGAATTGCTCGGCGAGCTCCAGGCCCATGGTCTTCTTTCCCTCCACGCGATAGGGCTCGCGCAGAGTCGAGACCGTCCAGTAGCGTTCCGCGCCCTGCTCGAGCAGCTTCGCCGCCTCCACCAGCGTCCCCGGACCGGAGAGCACCTCCGCGCCGTACTCGCGGCAGCGCGCGAAGACGGTCCGCGGCGTATCCGCGGGCAGGGCCACGCGCGCCGGCAGACCGGCCACGGCGGCGTAGGCGGTGAGCGCCAGCGCGGCGTTGCCGGCGCTCGCGAGCTGCAAGCCCGGAGCGCCCAGCTCGCGCGCCCGGTTGACGGCCAGTGAAAGGCCGCGGGCCTTGAAGGAGCCGGTCGGATTGCCGGACTCGTCCTTGACCCACAGCTCGACTTCCGGCGGCGCCAGGCGGCGGCAACGCACGAGGGGCGTCGCTCCCTCGCCGAGATCCACCCGGCCGGCAAAGTCGGCTACGGGCAGCAGCTCGCGGTAGCGCCAGAGCGTCCAGGGACGGCCGGGGAGGGCATGCCGCAGCGCCGCACCCTTCTCCGCGTCGAGGTCGTAGTCCACCAGCCAGGGAGCCCCGGCGGGCGAGAGGAACGCCGGCTCGTCGAGCGGCGCCCGGACGCCGGTGCGCGAGCAGATCAGTCCGCGGGCCCATCGATCCGCGTCAGTCATGTTAGGCTTGCCTCATCACGCGATTTCATCCCGATTCACCTCGATCGGCCGCGGAGGAAGTATTTCATGAGCAGCATCGAAGCACCCCGGCGCCGGCCCGGCACCTCGATGACAGCGGTCCTGGGAGCCCTCTTGCTCGTCGCGGCAGCGGCAAGGGCGGGAGACCTCGCCGACGTCAAGGCGCGCGGCAAGCTCATCATGCTGTGCTACCCCAGCCAGAACAGCACCTTCGTGGCGGCCGACCTCGACGCCATGCGGGAGAAGAACCTGAAACTCGCGGACCTGCGGAATCCCGAATACTTCAAGGGCCTCGACGTCGATCTCGTCAGGGGCTTCGCGAAGAGCCTCGGCGTCGAGTTGGAGATCCACCCGGTGACGACCGGTTACGACGCGCTGTTCCCCGCCCTCGTCGAGCGCCAGGGGGATCTCGTCGCCAGCTCGCTCACCGTCACCCCCAAGCGCCAGGAAGTTGCGGATTTCTCCGCGCCTTATCTGACCGCGTGGGTGGCGGTCGCCGTGCCGTTCGACAGCAAGGTGGCCGCGCTCGCCGATCTCGCGGGCAAGAGGGCGGCGCTGATGCACGGCTCCAGCCAGCTCGAGTTCCTGCAGACCCTGGCTCCGGACGTCAAGGTCACGCTGACGGATTTCTCGCTGGAGAACTATGTGGCGGTGAAGGAAGGCGAGGCCGACTTCACCCTCCTGGACTCGCGGTCGCCGGTGGGAGAGAGGGTCAGCGCCGCCTATCCCGATCTCAAGGTGGCCTTCCATCTGCGCGAGTTCGGATACGCGATGGCCGTCCGTAAAGGCAGTGACCTGCTGGAATCGTTGAACGCTTATCTGGCGGGCTTGAAGCAATCCGGAGAGTTGGACCGTCTGGTGGACCGCAACGATCCGCCCGCGCGTCCTCAGCGCTGAACGCGGCCTCACTCCGTCCGCTTGCGCACCACCAGCCGCATCGGCACGCCGGGCAGATCGAGCTCCTCGCGCAGGCGGTTCTCCAGGTAGCGGCGATAGTGGCTGGTGCGCGGCAGCGGCCGGTTGGCGAACAGCATGAAGGTGGGCGGCGCCGTCGAGACCTGCGTCACGTAGTAGAGCTTCCAGGGTGCGCCGCCGAGCGAGGGAGGCGCTACCCTCTTGATGAAACTCTCGAATAGCCGGTTGATCTGTCCGGTGCTGAGCTTCAGGTTATACGCCGCGAGCGCCCGCTCGATCGGTCCCCAAAGCTTCTCCACTCCGCGCCCGGAGAGCGCCGAGACGTTCACCCGGCCCGGCGAGGCCAGCAACTCGTCGAGCCGTTCGAAGGAGAGCTCCAGCTTGCGGCGGCCTTCCTCGTCGAGGAGATCCCACTTGTTGATCGCCACCACCGCGGCCCGGCCCAGCTCCCAGATGCTGCCCGCGATCGCCAGGTCGCCGGAGGTCACCCCGGCGGCGGCATCGATCACCAGCACGGCCACCTGGGCGCGCTCGATCTGGCGGCGGGCCATCATCACCGCCAGCTCCTCGGGAGCGCCGGAGACCTGGCTGCGGCGGCGGATGCCCGCGGTATCGATCAGCAGGTAGGACCTGCCGTCGCGCTGGATCAGCGTATCCACCGGATCGCGGGTCGTGCCGGCCACGGGAGAGACGAGGGCGCGGTTCTGCCCGGAGATCTTGTTGAGCAGCGACGACTTGCCGACGTTCGGCCGGCCGACGATGGCGACCGGCGGCGCGTCCGGCACCGGCACGTCGGCGATCTCGGGCAGCGCATGGGCGAGCGCCTCCCGCAGGTCCTCCACTCCCCCGCCATGCTCGGCGGAGACGAGGATCTGCTCGTCGATGCCCAGGCTGTAGAACTCGGGGAAGCGCTCGCGCGCCTGCCGGGTATCCCCCTTGTTGACCACCAGGATCGTGGGCTTGCCGTAGCGGCGGAAGTGCGACCACACCTCCTCGTCGGCGGTCACCAGGCCCTGTTTGCCGTCCACCAGGAAGAGCAGGAGATCGCTCTCCTCCACCGCCAGGAAGACCTGCTGATTGAGGCCCAGCGGATCGTCCCCGGGAACCAGGCCGCCGGTATCGACGATCTGGAGAGGACGATCATCCGAGAGACGGGCGATGCCGGTGATGCGATCTCGGGTGATCCCCGGCAGGTCGTGCACGATGGCCTGCCGCCGGCCCACGAGGCGGTTGAAGAGCGTCGACTTGCCGACGTTGGGCCGGCCGACGATGGCGACGGTCGGGGTTAAGGGCATTGGAGTCCGCGAATAAGACCCTTCAGACCACTTCCCACGGCTTGGGCTTCATCCGACGAAGATCCCGTGCGCCGTGGAGCACGGTGATGATCTGAATCCTCTCCGAAGCAAGACGGTAGATGATCCGGTAGTTCTGGAAGAGGAGCTCTCGAACTCGATCCCTCCTCCGGGACTCGGGAACCTTGCGTCCCATCTCTGGAAAGGAGGAGAGTTTCTCTACGGCATCGATGATGCGACCCACGAACTGTACGGCGTACTGCTCGGAGTCTCGCGCAATGTACTCGCGGATCGCAGCGAGATCGTCAAGGGCGGGTTCCGTCCATTCGATTCTCATGTGGACAAGAGTCGCCGCTTGACTTCCTCGTGAGGCACGACCCGGCCCTCATCGGCGGCTCGGAGACCCGCAGCGATCTTTTGACGGACGTAAAGCTCGTACATGGCGTCATCCCAGGTCGCATCCTCCGGCAGTCTTTCGGCGAGATCCCGGACCTCCTCTTTCACCGTGTTCATTGGGACGCCTCCTCTCATGCCGCATTCTATCGGGATCGGGTTTTTTTAGGCGAGCGGAGCGAGGAGGACCGGGGAGGTGAGGGCTTCGCAGGGCTTACCGGTTCCCGCATCCCCACCAGCGTGAAGTCCAGCCCGCGATGACGCTGCGAGGCTCCCACCAGCACGACCTCGACGGGATCGGCCAGGCGGAAGATCCGCCCCTTGTTCTCCCCCACCAACCGATGGGCCTCGGGCTCATACCGATAGTAGTCGTCGCCCATCGAGCGGATCGGCACCAGGCCGTCCACGTAGTAGCCGTCGAGCTGGACGAAGAGGCCGAAGGGCTGCACGCCCGTGATCCGCCCGGGGAAGACCTCGCCGGCGCGATCGGCCAGGAAGCGGACCTTCTTCCATTGCAGCAGGTCGCGCTCGGACTGTTCCGCCCGCTTCTCCGTCTGGCTGGTGTGCTCGGCCATCGCCGGCAGCCGCTCGACCAGGCGCGAGCGCTCCGCCTCGCGCTCGGCGCGGCCGTGCAGCAGGGCCTTGAGCCGGCGGTGCACCACCAGATCCGGATATCGCCGGATGGGCGAGGTGGAGTGGCAGTAGAACGGCGCGGCAAGGGCATAGTGGCCCAGGCATTGAGGATCGTAGAGCGCTCGCTGCAGGCTGCGCAGGACCACGGACGAAACGAAATGCTCCTCCGGCCGACCCTGGACCGCTTTCAGGACCTCCTGGAGCGCGCCCGGGTGGAGGTTTTCGGCGTCTCCCCGTAGAGTGAGGCCGAAGGCGGCCAGCATCTCGCGGAGCTCTTCGACGCGCGCGGCGGTGGGCGCGGCGTGGATACGGAACAGCGCCGGCACCTGGCGGCTCACCAGCTCCAGCGCCACCGCCTCGTTCGCCGCGATCATGAACTCCTCGATCAGCCGATGGGCGACGTTGCGCTCCTCCGGAAAGACGCCGACCATGACGCCGTCCGTGTTGAGCACGACGTCCCCCTCCGGCAGGTCGAAGTCGATCGAGCCCCGCACCGAGCGCGCGTGGTTGAGGATCTGCATCAGGTGGTGCATCTCGCGCAGAGTCGGCAGCACCGGACCGTACTCGGCGGCGTCCTCGGCGCGCGGCTCTTCCAGGATGCGGCGCACCTCGTTGTAGGTCATCCGCCGGGCGCTACAGATCACCGTCTCGGCGAAGCGGCGGGCGAGGACCTCGCCGTCGCGGTTGATCTCCAGGAACACCGACACCGTGAGGCGCGGCACCTGCGG
>DATBGJ010000537.1:0-4748 GCA_036558045.1 Thermoanaerobaculia bacterium | reverse complement strand
CGGGCGAGTATTGGGGCAAGGTGTTCATGCCCTCGCGGTCCACGATCAGGCGCGGCTCGCCGCCCGCGGCTGGAATCGTGTAGAGGCGCGTGTGGAACTGCCCGACGTATCCGGGCCGCGGCGCCGCGGCATAGACGAGGGTCGAGCCGTCGGGCGACCAGTCGAGCGCCGAAACGAAATGCTCCAGCGGGCTCAAAGCTCGGGCCGCGCCGCCGGAGAGATCCTGCACCCACACCCGCGGCGGACGGTCCTGCCGGTCCACCTCGATGACGAAGGATTTGTCCTTGCGCCGCTTCTCTTCTTCCGCCGAAGGAGGATCCGGAGCCAGATAGGCGAGCCGCTTGCCGTCCGGCGACCAGACGTAGTCCCCCACGCCTTGCGGACTGGAGGTGAGGGCCCGCGCCTCGCCGCCCCGGACGTCGAGGGCGAAGACCTGCGGCATGTCGCCGTCGAAGGCGAGGAAGGAGAGGCGGCTGCCGTCGGGCGACCAGCGCAGATGAGGCGCCGGGCGCGGCTTGTTGAAGATGCGCGTGTTGTAGGTGAGGCGCACCGGTGCGCCGCCCGCGGCGGGAACGATGTAGAGCACAGCCTCGTGCTCGTCCTTCGCGAAGGAAGGCTGCGACACCACGTAGGCGACCTGGCTGCCATCGGGCGAGATGCGCACGTCCGAGATGGAGCGCAGGACCATCAGATCCGCGACCGTGACCGGACGGGGCGCGGCGTTCAGTGGCGGCGCGAGCAGAGCAAACCCGACGGCGAGAAGGGTGCGGCTCGGCATGCCTCAGGCTCCATTCCAGTCGAAGCTATCGAGGTCCCGCCAGGAGAGGATCCTGCCCTGGCTCCGCGCCTGCGATTCCTCGCCACCGTAGACGACGATGCGGCTAACGATCTGCGGCGTCTCTGGCCCGCCGAGGGCCTCCGCAACGCGTTCGAAAGGAGAAAAAGGCTGGCGAGCCGGCGTCTGGGCAGCCTTGATCTCCACCAGCACGAGAGCGGCGCCTTTCTCAACCACCAGATCGATCTCCAGGCCACCGCGGTCCCGATAAAAGGAAAGCCGCGGCCGGCGCCCGCGATGGAGGTGAGCCTTGGCGATCTCGGCGATGACCCAGGTCTCGAAGAAAGCTCCTCGCAGAGGATGGGTGGCGAGCTGGCCCGGATTCTCGATGTTGAGGAGGTTGGCGGCCAGACCCGTATCGTAGAAATAGAGCTTGGGGGCCTTGATGAGCCGTTTGCCGAGATTGGCGAAAAACGGCGGCAGCCGGAAGACGATGTAGCTCGCCTCCAGCACCGACAACCAGGAGCGCGCCGTGGGCTGCGAAATGCCACAGTCGTTGGCCAGCGAGGAGAGGTTGAGAATCTGTCCGGTGCGGCTGGCGCAAAGGCGGAGGAAGGTCTGGAACAGGAGGAGGTCGCCGACCTTGATGAGCTGCCGCACGTCGCGCTCGACATAAGTGGCCGTGTAGTCGGCGAGCCATTCGTGCGCCGGCAGGCGCCGCTCGTAGATCCGTGGATAGCCACCCTGCCACATCAACGTATCGAGATCCGCGGGCGGATCGGGAAAGCGCCGGATCTCGTCCAGGGAAAGCGGCAGCAATTCCGTGAGGGTCGTGCGGCCGGCGAGCGACTGGGTCACGGCGTCGACGAGGGCCAGGTTCTGCGAGCCGGTGAGCAGGAAGCGGCCCGGCCGGGGATCCTCGTCCACCAGTCCTTGGAGATAGGAGAAGAGCTGCGGCACCCGCTGCACCTCGTCGATGACGGCGCCTTCGCGATAACGGCCAAGAAAGGCGACGGGATCCTCCTGCGCGAACTCCCGTTGCGCCGGGTTCTCCAACGACACGTAGGGCAGCTTGGGAAACGCCATGCGGCTCAGGGTCGTCTTGCCCGACTGGCGGGGCCCGGTGAGGGTGAGAACCGGGTAGCGCGTCGCGAGGTCGAGCAGACGGGGCTGGAGGAGCCGTTCGATCATCAGGAAGACAGGATAACAGAAGCGGGCAGATTCAAAATCCAATTTTGAATCTGCCCATTCCGCGTAGGGAGGTCGACCCGCCGCAGGAAACCCCGCCGCCGGTGGTTGCACGGCTGATGGGTAGGTCGGACGCGGTAGAATCGGCGCATCTTCGGGAGACCGTCATGCTCGACAGGGTCGTCGGCAACTACCGGATCGTGGAGAAGATCGGCGAGGGCGGGATGGGCGCCGTGTACCGGGCGATCGACGAGATGCTCGACCGCGAGGTGGCGATCAAGGCGATCCGGCCCGAGCTGGCGCGCGAGCCGCAGATCGTCGAGCGCTTCCGCTCCGAGGCGAAGATCCTCGCCCGGCTGAGCCATCCGGCCATCGCCACCATCTACAGCTTCTTCCACGACGGCGGCGAGCTGTTCCTGGCCATGGAGTACGTCTACGGCCGCACCCTCGCCGAGGTGATCGCGGACCACGGCGCCATGCCCTGGCAGCGGGCCGTGCCGCTGCTCGTCACCGCGCTGGAGGGCATCGAGCAGGCGCACCGGGCGGGGGTCATCCACCGCGACCTCAAGCCGGACAACCTGATGCTCACCGAGACCGGCACGCTGAAGGTGATGGATTTCGGCATCGCCCGCATGGCCGGCAGCAGCCACCTGACGCAGACGGGGCTGCTCATCGGCACGCTGCGCTACGTGGCGCCCGAGCAGATCCGCGGCGAGGAGGTGGACCAGCGCACCGACATCTACTCCCTCGGCGCCGTGCTCTATCAACTGCTCACCGCGCGCGTGCCGTTCGACGGTCCGACCGACTTCGCCATCCTCAAGGCGCAGCTCGACGATCCGCCCGTGCCGCCCGGCGCGCACGTGGCCGGCCTTCCCGCCTGGCTCGAGCGCGCCGTCCTCAAGGCGTTGGAAAAGCAGCCCGAGGCGCGCTTCCAGACGGCCGAGGAGCTGCGGCTGTATCTGACCCGGCAGGGCACGGGCGCCTCCGACGTACGGTCCGAATCGACCCGGGAGCTCCCCACTCGCGTCCTGCCGCCGCTGCCCGAGCCCGCTTCCGCCGCTACCATGGAGACGGACCGTCCCCGGCTGCCGGCGAGCCTGCCTCCCCTGCCCGCGACCGCCGCGCCGGCGGCTCCCAGCACGTCCTATCGGCCCGTCCAGGGTGCGGGATGGCAGCGCGGAGCCATCGCGGCGGTGCTGGCTGTCGCGCTGATCGGCGCCGGGATCTTTCTCTGGACGCGCCGCGGGACCGAAGCACCGGTCCCGGCAGGCCCCGCGGCGAGCCCCGTCTCCACCGCGGCCGCGGGCGGACCCCCGCCGGCGGAACCACTCCCCGCGACCACGACGAGCACGGACAGGAACACGGGCAAGGACACGAACATAGCTCAGCCACCCAAGCCGGCTCCTCCGCCGCCGCGCCAGGAGTTGCCGAAGCCGGCCAGTCCGCCGCCTTCCTCCTCTCAGGCAGCCCCTGAAGAGGCCGCTCCACAGCAGGCGGCCCCGAGCGAGCCAACGGCCTCGCAGGAGCCGCCAACCACCGATGCGGAGCTTTCCGCGGTGCCCGGAGAGCTGCCCGTCGAGGAGCTCAGACGGCTCGCGGCCGAGCTGGCGGCCGCCAGCGTGAAGCTCGGAGAGACCTACGGGACCTTTCTCGAGCAGAAGGAAGACGGCGGCGCCGAGCTCACCGAGAAGGACGAGAAGCTGCAGGATGAGCTGGAGGTGCTCGCCGATGCGGCGGACCGGTTCAACAAGCGGGTCAAGGAAGGGTTCTTCATCCGTACCCGGGACCGCTTCCGGCGGGCGGACCCGCAGGCCGAGGTCGTGCGCCGTTTCGGCGAGCTGGCCGCCGTCGGGGCGCGGGTCGACCGGCTGATGTTCGAGGTGCAACCCGGCCCCGAGGTGCGGCAGGAATGGCAGGAAGTGCGCCGCCGCTGGGAGCGGGCGACCCAGATCCTGCGGCGCCGGCCGCCTTTCAGACCTTAATACCGGAAGATCGCCGCCATGGCCTGTCCGCCGGGCACCTCCTGCCGGGGAACGGCATACACCGTGCCGCGGTTGAGGAACGTCTGCACCGCCGCGAGATCGAGCAGATCCTCGCTGACGTCGCGCGGACCGGTCTGATCCTCCTGCAGATGAACGTCGCGGCTCTTGCCGTCGTAGCGGCCCCAGAGGCGCACGCCGCGGGCCACGAACAGAGCGTCGATCCGTCCGTCGTGCGCCGCCGGCAGGATCTCCTCATAGCGGCTGGTGGCCCGGCCGGTGCCGAGGAGCTCGCCGTAGAGCTCGGCGGCGCGGCGCCGGTTCTCCAGGAAGTAAGGCTGGACGATCTCCCACGCGGCATCGCGCAGCTCGTCCGCCGAGAGGAGGTCCGGGTTTCCCTGCAGGCCCTCGTCCAGGACCTTCGGATGCTCCGTCGCCGTCTTGTAGCGGGCGAGGTGTTGCTCGACCCCGGCCAGCACGACGGGCGCGTCGCGGTCCAGGTGCCTGAGCAGCGCCTTGTCCAGCAAGTTGAAGAAGTTGAGCACCACGGCCTTGGTGTCGTCCTCGGCGGTGCCGTGCGCGGGAAAGACCGGCGACCGCGCAACCGTCCGGGTACTGGGGTTCGCCTTGAGCTGAGTATCCTGGCGGGTCAGGTCTCCCAAGGCTTCACGGGCGCTCCGCGGCACGCCCGGCAGGTCCAGCTCCTCGGCGCTGTGACGGGAGGCGGCGATCAACCGTACGTTCTTGAGGCTGAGGGCCAGGACGTAGAACCTGCCGTCGCCGTCGAGCAGCGAGAACAGCGGCTT
>DATBGJ010000536.1:0-2993 GCA_036558045.1 Thermoanaerobaculia bacterium | reverse complement strand
GCCGGAGGGTCTCGACGTTCCGGCGCGTGGCCTCCTGCTCCCACATCGCGGAGTGCATGGCGGGAGCCACGACGACGGGCCCGGTGCAGGCGAGCGCCGCGGTGGTGAGGAAGTCGTCGGCGAGCCCGAGCGCCAGGCGGGCGAGGACGTTCGCGGTGGCGGGCGCCACGCACAGCACGTCGGCCCAGGCGGCGGCCGTGATGTGGGCCTCCTCGCCGCTGCCGGTCGCGGTGAGGTACTCCTCCCGATAGACCGGATGGCCGGAGAGCACCTCCAGCGTCAACGGCGTGACGAAGGATCCCGCGCTGCGGGTGAGCGCGCACCGCACCTCATGGCCGCGGGCCCGCAGGCGCCGCACCAGCTCCGCCGCCTTGTAGGCCGCGATGCCGCCGCTGACGCCGAGGAGGACGCGCAGAGAGCGAGTCATGGGATTCTTCAAGCCCCTCTCCTTCAGGAGAGGGGTTGGGGTGAGGTCAGTGCACCTCGGCCGGCTGCGGCTCCTCGACGGCGGGCGCCTCGGTCTCCTCCGGCTTGGGCGGCGGCGGTCCGTAACCCCACTCGATCATGGAATTATCGACCTCCTCCAGCGCGACCCGGGTCGGCTTGCGCTTGCCGGCCTCGACCTTGGGGCGGGCGCCCCGCATGATCTGCTCGGCGCGGGTGGCGGCGACGAGCACGCGCCGGAACTTGCTGTCCATCGTTGGCGCCTTCTCATCCATCGAAACTGTCTCCTTGGCGGCGTCCGGATCGCCGCTGGTTGAAATCATCTAAGTCGGCGGGAGGGAACCCCGTTCTCGGAAATCCCGCAGGATCTCCTGAACCCTGGGCTGCATGCGATGCCGCCGGTGTCGCTTGTCGAGAATGATGGCCGCGAGCACCTCGCTCGCCCGGCGGGCATCGTCATTGATGATAACATAATGATACCGATCGTAACGACTCATCTCCACGCTGGCCACGGCGAGGCGGCGGGAGATGGCCTGCGCGTCGTCGAGGCCCCGCCGGTAGAGCCGCCGCTCCAGGTCGTCGTAGCTGGGAGGCATGATGAAGATGCTGTGCGCCTCCGGGTGGCGGGCGAGCACCTGCTCGGCTCCCTGGACGTCGATGTCGAGCAGCACGTCGATGCCTCTCGCGAGGCGCGGCAGGACCTCCTGGCTCGAAGTGCCGTAGTAGTTGTCGTGGACCTTGGCCCATTCGAGGAAGGCGCCGGAGGCGATCATCTCCTGAAAGGTGGGCTCATCGATGAAGTGGTAGTCCTTGCCCTCGATCTCCCCCGGGCGCGGCGCGCGCGTCGTGTGGCTCACCGAGAAGGCCACGTCGAACCAGGCGAAGCTCTCCCCCACCGTCATCAGGCTCTGAATGAGCGTCGTCTTGCCCGCGCCCGAAGGGGCGGAGAGGATGAACAGCTCGCCGGGCGGTATGGTTTCGCTCAAATAGGTACCAGGGGCAGGCTGAAGCGGACGCTATCGTACCATCACTCGACGTTCTGCACCTGCTCGCGGATCTGCTCGCAGAGGACCTTGGCGTCGAGCACGGCGCGGGTCATCTCGGCGTTGCGGCACTTGGCGCCGAGGGTGTTCAGCTCGCGGAAGATCTCCTGGGTCAGGAAGTCCAGCCGCTTGCCGGCGGCGCCGGGCTCGCGGCAGACGGCGCGGAAGTGCTCGACGTGCGAGCGCAGCCGGTCGATCTCCTCGCTGACGTCGCTGCGGTCGACGAGGAGGGCCACCTCCTGGGCGAGCCGCGCCTCGTCGACGGGCTGGCCGGCGAGGAGCTCGGCCAGCCGGCGCCGCAGCGCCGCGGCGATCTCCTCGCGCACGGGACCGCGCAGCGTATCCAGGCGCGCCACCACCTCCTCCAACGCGCGCAGCTTCTCCTCCAGGATGGCGACGAGGCTGGCGCCTTCCTTCTCCCGGCTGGCGACGAGCTGCGCCACGGCGTCGCGGACGACGGCGAGGAGCAGCTCCTCGTCCTCCTCCGTCCACTCCTCATCCGCCAGCTCGACGCGGAAGGCCTCCGGCAGGCGCAGCAGATCGCCGGCGGAGAGCCCGCGCTCGACCAGCCCGGCCTCGGCGAGCTGGTGGACGGCCGCGTGCGCCTCGCGGACCACGCCCATGTTGACCTCGACCGTCGCCTTGCGCTCCGCCACCGGGCGCACCTCGACGCGCGCCTCCACCCGGCCGCGCGTGACCTCCTTGCCAATCGCGTCGCGCAACGCCGCCTCGCTACCCCGCAGCTCGTCGCCGATGCGGAGCTGGAGGTCGAAGAAGCGGTGGTTGACCGCCCGCACGCTCAACGTGATCCCGCGCCGGGCGTTCTCTCCTGAAGCTTCACCGTAACCGGTCATGCTGCGCATAGCTTGATCCTGATCGCTGGGGCTAGTGAATCGGCAATTTTCGAAGCCGTATTGCTTGGTCCTCGATCGTGACCGCGCAGCCCTCCCTCGGCCCGCAGAGCCTCGACAGTGACGGGTGAAATATTAAGATCCGCGATGAAGCGCAGAAGTCGCCTCTCCTATCAAGCGATCTTCACCTGCTGGTCTGAAGCAAGCCAAGCGGCATATTGGAGGGCCTGCCTGATGTCTTCCTCTTCCAAGAAAGGATAGAACTCCAGAATCTCCTGAACGGAATGGCCATTCGCCAACATCTTGAGGACGAAACTGACCGTAATTCTCATGCCACGGATCGTGGGTTGACCGAGGCAGACCTCTGGATTGATTTGGATTCGGTCTAGCTTCTCCATATTCTCACCTCACATGGAGCCTGCTTTCGATTTCTGCTCCCCACGTCTCCGATGGTACCACGCCTCAGTCCCGACCATTCGCCCACCGCTCCGCCGCCGCCTCTGCCGCGTCCAGCCGGCGCTTCAGCTCCATCGCGGCCGCCGCCGTATCTCCGCGGCGTTCCACAGTGAGCGGCTCGCCGTAGACGAAGTGGACGGTCGAAAACGGTAGAGGCACCAGAAAGCGGTCCCAGGAACGGAGCAGCTTTGCCCGCGAC
>DATBGJ010000535.1:0-1702 GCA_036558045.1 Thermoanaerobaculia bacterium | reverse complement strand
TACATGGCCCTGGAGGCGGAGGGCCGGGCCGCCCACTCGGCCTATCCGGAGCTCGGCGAATCGGCGATCGACAAGCTGCTGGACGTGCTGGCGCGCCTGAAGGCCGTGCCGCTCCCCTCCGATCCCGTCCTGGGCGAGACGACCTTGAATATCGGCGCCCTCAGCGGCGGCCGGGCGCATAACGTCGTGGCGGACCAGGCGCGCGCCGAGGTGACGCTCCGCACCGTCGGCGACACGGCCGCGCTGCGGCGGAATCTGGCCAACGCGGTTCATTCGGTCCCGGGGGTACGGATCGGCGAGATCCGCGAGACGCCGGCCATTCACCTCGGATCGCTGCCGGGCTTCGAGACGACGATCGTCAAGTACACCACCGACGTGCCGCGGCTCGGCGCCTGGGGCGAGCCCTTCCTCCTGGGGCCGGGGAGCATCCACGTCGCCCATACGCCCCAGGAGCGGATCGCCAAGCGCGATCTCGAGGCGGCGGTGCACCTCTACCAGGAGATGGTCCGGCGGTTGCAGGACCGGTAGACTGTCAGCGCCCGCGGAGGCGTGGAGACCAAGCATGCAAAAGATCGAGGCCGGCATCCTGGGGGCCACCGGGACGGTGGGACAGCGGTTCGTGCAGCTCCTGGAGAACCATCCATGGTTCGCGCTGCGCTGGCTCGCGGCGAGCGACCGCAGTGCCGGCAAGCGTTACCGCGAGGCTTGCTCGTGGCAGCTCGAGGGGCCGCCGCCCGCCGCCGCCGCCGAGCAGGTCGTCGAGGAGTGCGTGCCGGGCCGCGGACCGAAGCTGGTCTTCTCCTCGATGTCCTCCAGTCTCGCCGGCGACATCGAGCGCGAGTTCGCCGCCGCCGGACACATCGTGGTCTCCAACTCCAGCCACTACCGGATGACGCCGGACGTACCCCTGCTGGTGCCGGAGATCAATCCGGACCACCTCGGCTTGCTGGCGGCGCAGCGGCGGGAGCGGGGCTGGGAGGGCGCCATCGTCACCAATCCCAACTGCGCCGCCGTCGTGCTGGTGATGCCGCTCGCGGCCTTGCGGCCCTTCGGCATTCGGCGCGTCATGGTGACGACATTTCAGGCGGTTTCGGGCGCAGGCTATCCGGGCGTGCCCTCCCTCGACATCCTGGGCAACGTCATCCCCTACATCGGCGGCGACGAAGAGGCGAAAGTCGAGAGCGAGCCGCAGAAGATCCTTGGGCGTCTCGAGGACGGGCACATCCGGCCGCTGCCGTTCACCGTCAGCGCGAGCTGCAACCGGGTACCGTCCATCGACGGCCATCTAGTCACCGCGAGCGTCGAGCTCGAGCAGCGTCCCGGGCGCGAGGAGATCCTGCGCGCTCTCTGCGGGTTCTCGGGGCTGCCGCAGGAGCGCGGCCTGCCCTCGGCGCCCAAGCGTCCCATTCATCTGATGGACGCGCCGGACCGCCCGCAGCCGCGCAAGGACGCCGGCCTGGAGAAGGGCATGGCGACCGCCGTCGGACGCCTGCGCGAATGCAGCATCCTCGACTGGAAGTTCGTCGCGCTCTCGCACAACGTGCTGCGCGGCGCCGCCGGCGCGGCCCTGCTCAACGCTGAGCTGATGCGGAGCGAAGGGCTGCTGGAGGGATGAAAAAGACCGCTGCGGCCTCCGGCCCTCACCTCCCCGGCCCTCCTCTCCCCGAGAGAGAGGAGGGAGAAAGACGGCGGGCGCGTAGGC
>DATBGJ010000534.1:0-1676 GCA_036558045.1 Thermoanaerobaculia bacterium | reverse complement strand
CTGCCCGGCCGAGTGCATCCACATCGAGGCCGGCGAGCATCCGGACGTCAACATCGAGAAGTACCCGGTGGTCTACGAGATCGACATGCTGCGCTGCATCTTCTGCGGCTATTGCGTGGACGCCTGTCCGGAAGAAGCCATCATCATGAGCAACAACTACGACATGGCCTACTTCACGCGCGAGCAGTCGATCGTCGGCAAGGGCGACCTGATGAAGCCGTTCACCTTCGACGAGAACCGGCTCGGCTACCGGCCGCTCTATCCGGAGGAGGACGCCAGGCGCGCCAGGATGCGGCGCGACGCCTTCGATCTGGTGCAGGCGGCGAAGCAGGCGCAGGAACGGGAGGCGCGAGCGGCGGCGCGGTAGCCATGGCCGAAATCGCCGAAGCTCTTCGCCCCCGCCTGCGCGGTTCCCTGCTGCTGCCCGGCGAGCCCGCCTACGACGAGGCGCGCTCGATCTGGAACGCCATGATCGACCGGCGTCCCGCGATGATCGCCCGCTGCCTGGGCGCCGCCGACGTGGTGGCGGGCGTGAGCTTCGCGCGCGAGCACGGGCTGGCGCTGTCGATCAAGGGCGGCGGTCACAACATCTCGGGCCTTGCGGTGTGCGACGGCGGGCTGATGCTCGACCTCTCATTGATGCGCGGCGTATGGGTGGACCCGGCGGCGCGCGTCGCCCGCGCCCAGGCGGGATGCCTCCTCGGCGACGTGGACCGTGAGACGCAGCTCCACGGGCTCGCCGCGGTGCTCGGCTTCGTCTCCAACACCGGCATCGCCGGCCTTACGCTCGGCGGCGGCTTCGGGTATCTCTCGCGCCGCTTCGGGTGGACTTCGGACACGGTTACATCCATCGACCTCGTCACCGCCGAGGGACGCCTTGTGCGCGCCAGCGAGAAGGAGAACGCCGATCTGTTCTGGGGGCTGCGCGGCGGCGGCGGCAACTTCGGAGTGGCCACGAGCTTCGAGTATCAACTCTTTCCGGTCGGCCCCGAGATCTTCGGCGGCGCCATCGCCTGGCGGGCCGAGGAGGCTCCGGCGGTCTTCGAAAAGGTCCTCGCCCTCGCCGCCGAAGCGCCGCCGGAGCTCGCCCTGGTGGTGGGATTGCGCAAAGCGCCGCCGGCGCCCTGGCTGGCGAAGGAGGTGCACGGCCAGAACATCGTGGCGCTCTTCATCTGTCACAGCGGGCCGGTGGAGGGGGGAGAGAAGCTGCTCGCTCCCCTCAAGGCTCTCGGCGCTCCGGTGGGGGACATCCTCCAGCGGCGGACGTACGTCTCCCAGCAGAGCCTCCTCGACGCGACGCAGCCGAAGGGCCGGCGCTACTACTGGAAATCCGAGTACCTGCCGCGCCTCGAGCCCGAGCTGCTCGCCGGCGCCGCCGAGCACGCGCAGCGCATCCCGTCTCCCCACTCGGCGATCCTCCTCTTCCCGGTCGGCGGCTGCCTCCACCAATTGCCGGAGGACCACTCGCCGGCCGGGAACCGGGACGCGGGGTACGTCCTCAACATCAGCAGCGCCTGGGAGAAGGCCGAGGACGACGCGGCGAACGTCGAATGGGCGCGCGCCGGCTGGCGCGACCTGCGCCGCTTCTCGACCGGCGGCACCTACATCAACTTCCTCACCGAGGAGGAGGTGGGCGAGCGCATCCACGCCGCCTACGGGACGAACTATGAGCGCCT
>DATBGJ010000533.1:0-2267 GCA_036558045.1 Thermoanaerobaculia bacterium | reverse complement strand
TCCAGATGTACGGGGGCGCGGTGATCGGACGGAGGATTCTGGGGGGGATAACGGCGAACTTCTGAGCGCCTCTGCCCCTGTCCTAGCGCCGTAGCAGCACAGCGTCGTCAGAACGCTATGTTCGCGGTCACCGTCTCGTTGGGTCGGACATCCAGCGGGGCGGGATTTCCCTCGATGTCGGCGTAGTCTCCGCAGCCGAAGACGAAGCACGCGTTCAGATAGTAGCGGCCCGCCGCGATCGTCTCGAACTCGAAGGTCCAATCCGTAGGCCCGCCCTCCAGAGGCACCTCAGCGACGGGCCTCTCGCGGTCCATATCAGCCACGGAGATGTAGAGCCTGGCGACACCGGCTTGCGCCTGAGGCGGTGGGTCCCCGAGCAGGTGGACTTCGCCGGTGACCCCACCGCCAGCCGGCGGTGGCCCACCGCTGTCGTTGCAGGCCGTAACGAGAAGCAGGATTGCGAGCAGACGGAGCGTGGATCGCATGGGTCACCGTTGCTTGAAGTACTGCACGGCGCGCTCGTGCTTCTCCGCCGCCGCGCGGGTCTTGAAGGTGCCAAGGTTCCGGCGCTTGCCGGTCTTGGGGTTCTTCTTCCTGGAATACAGGCGGTATTCGCCGGACGCAAGCTTGCGGATCATGGTGTCACTCCTTCTTGGCTATGGCCTTGGTCCTTGCCGCCGCCTGCCGCGCACGCAGCGCCGCGCTCGGCCGGACCGGATGCACCTCCGGCCGGTCCAGCCTGCGGACGCCGTCGGGCAGATTCACGAGCTCTGCCAGGCAGTGGGCCCGGAGCGCCGCCAGTGGCGGATGGGGACGGAGCAGCTCTCCGTCTCGCATGACCGGCTGGAGGAGCGACTCCGCGCCATCCCTTGGGGCCGGCTCCTCGGCCAGGGCCAGAATGTCCTCGTCGTGAAGGCGGTAGATCGCCTTGAGGCCGACCCAGGTCTCCTTCCCCTCGCTCAGCTTGAGCACGTCGCGCCCGTCGTAGTGTACCAGCTTATACACCAGATCAACCGAGGGCGCATCGGAGGAGACGTTCATCCTCGTGCCGATGCCGAAGGCGCCGATCGGTGCGCCCGCCGCGAGGAGCCGCTCGACATCGTGCTCGTCGAGGCCGCCGCTCACCAGGATGTGTACTCCCGGAAAGCCGGCCTCGTCGAGAATCCGGCGCACCTCGCGGCTCAGCCGGAGCAGGTCCCCGCTGTCGAGCCGCACACCGGCAAGCTGCTCGCCCCGTGCCGCCATCTCGCCTGCGACTACAGCCGCCTTCCGCGCACCCTCGAGCGTGTCATAGGTGTCGAGCAGCAGGATCGCGTTGTCGGGAAACGCGCGGGCGTACGCGCGGAAGGCTTCGAGCTCATCGGCGAAGGCCGCCACATACGAATGCGCCATCGTGCCCGAAAGAGGGATCCCGTAGGTGGTCCCCGCGAGCACGTCGCTGGTGGTGTTGCAGCCGGCGAGATACGCACAGCGTGCGGCCTTGAGCGCGGCGTCGGTGCCGTGACTTCGCCGCATTCCGAACTCCGCCACCGACCGCCCGTCCGCCGCGAGCACGACCCGGGCGGCCTTGCTGGCGAGCACGGTCTGGACGTGGATCAGGTTGAGGAGCGCCGTCTCCATCAGCTGAGCCTGGATGAGCGGAGCGGTGACCTCGAGAAACGGCTCGTCTGGAAACAGGACCGTGCCCTCCGCGACGGCGCGGACGTCGCCCGTGAATCGGAGCGCCGCGAGGTGGTCGAGAAAGGCGGGCTCGAAGCGGTGCATCGCGGAGAGACGGGCGATTGCGCGCTCGGAGAACCGGAAGGCCCGCAGGAACTCCAGGGCGTCCTCCAGCCCGGCAGCCACGAGATAGCTCCGGCCGGCGGGGAGCCGGCGGGTGAAGAGGCTGAAGGTCGCGGGCGCCAGGATGCCCTCGCGCAGGTAGGCGGCCGCCATGGTGAGCTGGTACAGGTCCGTGAAGAGCGCCGCGTCCTCGAGCAGCAGCGGACCCGAGCGAAAGGTGCCGGCCTCTGGCGGAGTCATGCCCAAAGGTATCACCCACTCCGGCGCTTGCGAGCGCCGTGGGCCCTTCGCATCCTTCCGGCCATGCAACAGATCAAAGGCGCGGTACTCAAGTCTCGGCTGGCTTTCGTCCAGGAGCACTTCGGCAAGGAAGGTGTGCAGCGCGTGGTGGATGGGCTTCCCCCAGCCGACCAGCGCACTCTCCGGATGTTCTTCACCTCCAACTGGTATTTTTTCGACCTCGGCAAGGCGCTGGACGACGGGAT
>DATBGJ010000532.1:0-1648 GCA_036558045.1 Thermoanaerobaculia bacterium | reverse complement strand
CGCTGGCGCCGTTCGAGGTGCTGCTGACCGCCGTCAATCCCGAGGACGCCGAGGTCCGCCGCGTCGCCGAGGAGCTGTACGGCCAGCTCCTCGAACGGGGAGCCGAGGTGCTCTTCGACGACCGCGACGAGCGTCCCGGCGTCAAGTTCAAGGACGCCGATCTGATCGGCATCCCCGTGCGTCTGACCGTCGGCGCCAAGTCGCTCGCCGGCGGCAGGGTGGAAGTCTCGCTGCGCCGCGACCGCGAGAAGCATCTCGTGCCGCCCGCCGAGGCGGCGGCGAAGGTGCTCGAGCTGCTGGGAACCTAGGAGAAGGAGATGAGAATGACACCCTTCCGCGCAACCCCTCAGATCCCGGCCGCCGCGCTGCTCATTCTGCTGCTGGGAGCTTCGGCGGCGCCGGCGCAAAGCCCGCAGCCGCCGGCCGGCGAGCCCTATCGGGTCGGCGGCGGCATCAGCGCGCCGCAAAAGCTCTCCGGAGCGTCGCCGGTCTACACGGAGCTTGCCCGCAGGTCCAGGGTGACGGGCACCGTGATCCTGGAGGCGATCATCGACGAGCAGGGCAACGTCACCAACGTACGCGTCCTCAAAGGCTTGCCGATGGGGCTCGACCAGTCCGCCGTGGAGGCCGTCCAGACCTGGAAATTCAAGCCGGCCATGCTCGAAGGCAAGCCGGTCAAGGTCTACTACACGCTGACCGTGAACTTCCAGGTAGACCAGGACCCGCCGCCGCCGCCGCGGCTGCAGAGCTTCCTCAACAAGAACCCCGAGCTCGCGGAGCACCTGAAGGCCGGGCGCTATACGGAAGCCGCCCAGCTCCTGGATCGCGTGGCGATCGATTGGGCGAACGGCCCCGAGGTCCCTCTCGCCCGCTGCTACATGCTGCTGAAGCAGGGTCAGGTGGAGGCGGCCTGGAACATAGCCCGCAACTATAAAGGTCCCGATCCCTACGAGATGCTCTATCTCGTCGGCGCCTTCGCGCGGCAACAGGCGATCCAGAGCGGCGTCCTGGGCCCGGCGGGGCGCACGGCCTTGATCGATCTGGGCATTCAGGCTGAGGACATGGCGCTCCAGTCCCGTACCGACGGCTTGGAGGCGATGGTGGTCAAGACCATGCTGCTCTTCGACAAGATGCAACTCGCCACCACTCCGGAAGAGCGCGAGGCGCTGAACCGCCAGGCGATGGAGCTCCGGCAGCGGACCATGGATCTCTACGCCAAGTCGCGGCGGCCGGCGGGCACGCCTCCAAATTGATTGTCCGCAACAATTGTCCCCAACAAAAAGCGCCGCCCGAGGTGGGCGGCGATGGAGATCCGGAGATGGCCTGCGGCACTCGAGGCCGGCGGGGTCATCCCTTTCCCTTGAGCCGGTAGATCCACTGTCGCGGCTTTTGTTCCCAGGGCACTTTCTTGCTCGCCGTGCTCGAGGAAGCGGCCGGCTTCTTGCTCTGCGGCTTGGCGGCGGAAGCCTGCTGGGTCGTCGCCGGTGCCGCGGCCTGCTGCGCCGCCGCCTGGCTTTCCGTGGTGTCGGCGCCGAGCTGTTGGGCCACCGCCGGCAGTGGAAGCTCGGGCTGCTTCACGACCTCGTCCATCTTCAGGGCGGCGGGTTGCAGAGCGGGCTGACCCACCAGCCCGGAGATGAGGACGATT
>DATBGJ010000531.1:0-2715 GCA_036558045.1 Thermoanaerobaculia bacterium | reverse complement strand
ATCGCGGGCATAGATGGCGCCGCCGGAGGCGAGGGAGAAGAGATTGCCTCCCGGGTACGGCGTCGGCAGGTCGCGGATCTCGCCGTCCTCGTCGAAGGCGACGCCGTTCAGCACCACGAAGCCGCCGCCTTCCAGGGCGTCCCCAGCCATGAAGGACTCGGCGAGATAGTCGAGGCAGGTGCCGTTGATGACCACGCGCGGCCGGCCGACGGCGTTGATCAGCGGCCGGCCGGCGGCGTTGCCGAGGACGTAGATGTGGCCGCCCTTGGAGCCGTAGAGGAAGGTCTGGCCGACGTCGCCGTGGACGACGAGCCTGCCCGACTTCATGATCTGCGCGAGCTGGTCCTGCGCCGCGCCGTGGACCACCATCTCGGCGCCGTCCAAGCCCGAGGCGAGATAGTCGCCGGAGGAGCCGTAGACATCGATCGAGATCCCCTGCGATTCAGGGCCGAGCCCCGCGCCGAGGAAGCGGTGGCCGCGAGCGTGGGCGACCAGGAACCGACGCCAACCGCGGCCGGCGAGGTCGACGAGCGCGCGGGCGAGCGAGCCGTTCCCTTCCGGCGGATAACCCCGGGCGTCGAGCACCAAGGTCTGCTCGGGCGAGGCGGACGCGGGAACGTCTCTCTCCGCGTCCATCCAGGCCCAGGCCGCGCCTGGCCGCTCGCAGATGTCGCTGAAGATCCGCTCCAGGGCCTGATCGATCTTCCAGACGACGCCGCTCCGCTTCATGCCGCCGGTCGGCAGCCGCCGGTCGAGCAGCAGGGTGAGGGCATGCAGAACCCGTTTCCGCTCGCCGTCCTCCCGCGCCGTCTCCACGAGACCGTCGAGAAGGCTCTGCAGCTCTTCATAGCCCCATCGCGGCAGGCGCCGTGCGGCCTCGGCGAACAGCGTCTCGGCCGGCAGCTCGAGCTCCGCGGACGAGAGCGCAGGGTCGGCGGGCTCCGCCGGACGGAAACCGCTGCAGAAGGGCCGCTTCGCGGCATCGACGTCGATGCGGCGGCCGAACTTGTCGGTGCAGACGAGCGAGCCGCCGCCGTCCTCGGCGATCGAGTCGAAGAGGAAGGCGCCGCCGTCGGTGTGGCTGCCGCCGCGGGCGTTCCAGAAGAGGTCGGCACGCGGCCAGAAGCGCGAGTCCTCGGCCGCCAGGCTGGCGAGCGCGGCGTCGATTCCCTGCCGTTCGGAGGCGGCGAAGCCCACGGTAGCGCGGCCCCGCTGCAGGGCGAAGACCTGCGGCCGCAGCATCGAGGTGTCGGTGATGCCGATCAGCCGGTAGAGGCGCTCGGCGGTCTTCGACTGGGCGATGAGGAAGAACCACGGACCGTCCGGAGAGGCGTGGATGTGGATCGCCTGCAGCGCCCGGTAGAGGCGCTGCTTCTCTGGCGGCAGCAACGTGAAGTCGCGCTCCGTGGTGGGCGCCATCGCCTCGATGACGTACTCCAGCGGGTAGCCGTAGATGCGGTGCAGCAAGTCGAACACCTGCACCGCCACCTCGGTGTCGGTGAGGAACAGCGGATGGATGTTGCGCTGCGCGAGGTACGAGGAAATCGAGGCGTAGTTGGCGAAGTCGCCGTTGTGCACCAGCGCCTCGTGCATGCCGAGGAACGGATGGGCGCCGCCGGGATGCCAGACGCGTCCCTTGGTCGGATAGCGGTGATGGCCGATCCACACGCGCGCGCCGAGGTCTTCGAGCTGGTAGAAGCGCACGACGTCGTCGCCGTAGCCCACCATCTTGAGGACGAGGAGGTCCTTGCCGTGGGAGAGGACGAAGGCGCGCTTCTCGCCGGTCGAAGCGTAGAGAGCGCGGTTCAAGCGGTAGGTCGTCTGATAGACGATCTCGTCCTCGGCCTTGGCCGCTTCGCGCGGATCGAGCTGCTGCTCGCGGAGGAAGCTCTGGAGTATGTCTGGACGGACACGGACGAAGGAGACACGGACTTCAGGGGGAGCGACATCAAGTCCAGGGAGGCTGCGAAAATCGGCGAGGCCTGGCACCGTGGTGGTGTGGTGAATCTCGTAGACCGGCGCGAGGAAATCCCGCTCGACCTCCTCCTTCGCCTTGGGATCGAGGAGCGCCACGGCCAGCAGGTAGTCGTTCTCCAGAATCTCCGGCGTGGTGCCGAAGAAGCCGGGATCGAGCCCCGCCGCCGCGATGCCGCCGCCTTTGCCGTTGCCGCGGTTGCGCATCTGGGTGAGCGCCTGCAGCAGGTGACGGCCGGCCACGGGAACGCTGGCCGCCATGCCGATGACGCCGCAGCCGCCTTCGGCGTCCGCCGGGCGCAGCGGCGGCGGCAGTGCTGTCCCGAGCGCTCGCCGCGAGCCGAGCAGGCGCTCCACCGTTCCCGCATCAACCATGGCTTCCTCCATCGCCATTGCGATACACCAGCAGATCCGTCCGCCCCCGCAGCTCACGGACGTTGCGCAGGCCCAGGCCGCGCAGCAGGTCCGCGAGCTGGTCCGCGTACGAGCGGTAGAGGTTGCTCACCCGTTGTGCGCCCCACTCCGGCTTGACCAGCTCGGAGAGCTCCGGGTCCGTCGTCGTCAGCCCGAAGGGGCAGCCGCGGCCGCGCTCGCAGTTGCTGCAGCGCGTGCATCCCATGGCCACCAATTCAGAGGTGCCGAGGATGCAGCCGTCGGCGCCGAGGGCGATCGCCTTGGCCATGTCGTGCGCCGTGCGGATGCCGCCGCTCGCCATCAGCACGATCTCTTCGCGGATGCCCT
>DATBGJ010000530.1:0-4924 GCA_036558045.1 Thermoanaerobaculia bacterium | reverse complement strand
ACCGACGATCTCGAGCTGCTGCTGCAGGTGCTGCCGCCGGCCATGCGGGCGAAGATCGAGGCCCACCCCCGGCGCGGCGAGCTGCTCGAGCTGGTGCTCGATCTCGGCCGCCTTCCCGAGGCGCGATTCCCGGACGGCGGCGAGCCGCTCTCCGACTCGCCGGTGAGCCGCGACGACATCGCCTACGTGGTGGAGCGCATCGGCCGCTTCGGCAAGGACAACCGCGCCGGCATCGAGCGTACCCTCCACCGCATCTCCGCCATCCGCAACCGCGTGGGGGAAGCCGTCGGCCTCACCTGCCGCGTCGGCCGCGCCGTCTTCGGCACGGTGGACATCCTGCGCGACGTCATCGAGGCCGGCCGGTCCATCCTGCTGCTCGGCCGTCCCGGCGTCGGCAAGACGACGCTGCTGCGCGAGGCGGCGCGCGTGCTGGCGGACGACCTCGACAAGCGGGTGATCGTCGTCGACACCTCGAACGAGATCGCCGGCGATGGCGACGTGCCGCACCCCGGCATCGGCAGCGCGCGGCGCATGCAGGTGCCGTCGCCGGACGAGCAGCACGCGGTGATGATCGAGGCGGTCGAGAACCACATGCCGCAGGTGATCGTCATCGACGAGATCGGCACCTCGGCCGAGGCCCTCGCGGCGCGCACCATCGCCGAGCGCGGCGTGCAGCTCATCGCCACGGCGCACGGCAATACGCTGGAAAACCTGTTGCAGAACCCCACCCTCTCGGACCTCGTGGGCGGCATCCAGGCCGTCACCCTCTCCGACGAGGAGGCGCGGCGGCGGGGCACCCAGAAGACCGTCCTCGAGCGCAAGGCGCCGCCGACCTTCAACGTGCTGATCGAGATCCAGGAGCGGGACCTCCTGGCCGTGCATCACGACGTGGCGGAAGTGGTGGACCGCTTCCTCCGCGACGTGCCGCCGCGGCCGGAGCTGCGGACGCGCACGGCGGCCGGCGAGGTGGAGATCCGCAAGGCCGAGCGCCCGCTCCTCACCACGAAGTCGCGACCTGCGCGCCCCGTCTCGCCCTGGTTCGCCGCTCCCCTCGCCGAGGAAGAGACCGCGGAAGAGCCCGAGGCGTTTCCCGCTCCGCCGCCCAAGGCGCTGCGCGGCAAGACCGTGCGCATCTTCCCCTACGCCGTGAGCAAGGCGAAGCTGGAGCGCGCCCTGCGCAAATTCCGCGTCTCCGCCTACATGGTGGACGACCTCGAGGACGCCGACATGGTGGTTACCCTGAAGTCCCAGGAGCGCCGCCAGCCGCGGCGGCTGCGCGACGCCCACGCCCGCGGCATCCCCTTCTACGTGGTGCGCAGCAACACCATCGTCCAGATGGAGAACTTCCTGCGCGGCGTCTTCGGCGCCGACGACCATCTCGCGGGCGACGAGGCGGCGCTGCGCGAAGTGGAAGAGGCCATCGACGAAGCCCTGGAGCAGAAGCATCCCGTGGAGCTCGCGCCGCAGAACAACCACCTCCGGCGGCTCCAGCACCAGATCGTCGAGCGCTACGGCCTGACCTCCGAGAGCCGCGGCGAGGAGCCGTATCGGCGGGTGGTGATCTATCCTGGTTGAGGATCTCGGGCCGGCTCGGGATCAGACACCGGCTCCTCCCTCGCCTTCGCAGGCTCCAGCTCCGGCAGCGCCGCACCGGCCGGCGACAGCGGCGCTCCTTCCAGTTGCTCGCGGAAATCCGCGCTGTAGATATCCAGCAGGGAGAGGAAGAGGGCGGCGATCATCGGCCCGATGATGAGCCCCGCGGGACCGAACATGGAGAGGCCGCCCAGCGTCGAGAAGAAGACCATCAGGTCGTGCATCCCGGTCTCCTGTCCCACCAGCCGCGGGCGCATCAGGTTGTCGACGTTGACGATGATCAGCACGGTGACCAGCAGGATGCCGATCCCCTGCCAGAGGTGGCCGGTGGCGATCTGGATGAAGGCCGCGGGATAGAGCACGATCCAGACGCCCACCATGGGCACGAGGGCCGTCAGGGTCGCCACCATCCCCCAGAGGATCGGCGAGCCGACGCCGAAGATCCACAGCGTGAGCCCGCTGAGCGTGCCCTGGACCAGCGCGATCAGCAGCGTCCCCTTGACCGTGGCGCGGGCCACCGCCGAGAAGCGCTCGGCGATGGCGTTCTTGTACTCGCGGTCGAGCGGGATGAGGGCGCGGATGCGGTGCAGCAGAACCTTGCCGTCGCGGAAGAAGTAGAACATCGTGAACAGCGTCACGAAGAGCAGGACGATGATCTGGATCGTCCCCTGGGAGGTCTTCTTGATCAGCGCCGCCGCGATGCCGCCGGCCGACGCCGTGACGTTCTGCAAGGCACCCTTCAAATCGATCTGCTCGAGCGGCAGATCGCGCACGAGCGGCAGGGTGCGCAGCCAGGCGAGCGGCCCCGCCGATCCCTTCTGGAAGAACTCGGCGATGCGGTCTTGTGAGGTGCGGTAGAAGTCGATCGCCTCGCGCGCCACGAGATCCGCCACCACGTAGAGCGGCACGATCAGCCCCAGCAGCAGGACGAAGCAGCAGAAGAACGAGGCCAGGGTCTTGCGTCCCCGGAAGATGCGCAGGAACGCCTCGTAGAGCGGATAGAAGAGGGTGGCGAAGACGGCCGCCAGCAGCACCGGCACGAAGAAGATCCGCACCATGCGGAAAAAGACCAGTGTCGTGCCGAGCAGCACGGCGATGAAGAACCAGCGGCTGAGCTTCCTCTCGTTCATGAGCTCCTATTCTTCCACGAAGGCCGTGGCTCGCGGGTTGCATCCCTGGGGGACGGTCCGCCAAAGGGCGGAGCTTCATGGGAGATCCTTCATGCTGGCACAGACGCCGAAGCTCTTGATCCTGCTCGTTTTGGCGCCCGCTGCTCTCGGCGCGAGACCGCCGCTGCCGTCCGATCCCAAACCCGCCGTCGCGCCCGCGCCCAAGGCCCAGCCCGCACCGCCACCCCAGGCCGGGCCAGCGCCGCAAGCCCAGCCAGCGCCGCAGCCGGCTGCGGCCGGCGCGCCGCCGCCGCAATCGGCTGCCGGCGTCCAGATCCTCCTCGACCGGGCGGGCTTCTCGCCCGGGGTCATCGACGGCCGCTCCGGCTCGAACACCCGACGGGCCGCCGCGGCCTTCCAAGCCGCCAACGGTCTGCCCGCCACCGGCCGGGTGGACTCCGCGACCTGGCAAAAGCTCGCTGCCGCCGGCGGCAACCAGGTGCTCGTGCCTTACACCCTCTCGCCCGAGGACGTGAAGGGGCCGTTCACACCCGACATCCCGGAGGACATGCTGGAGAAATCCAAGCTCCCGGCGCTCGGCTACACCTCGCTGCTCGAAATGCTCGCCGAGAAGTTCCACTCGAGCGAGGCGTTCCTCCGGCAGCTCAACCCGGGCGCGCGGTTCGCGGCCGCCGGCGAGCAGCTCCGCGTGCCCAACGTCCGCCCGGTCGCTCTCCCCGAGAAGGGTCAGGCGCCGGACGGCACCGAAGTGACCGTCTCCAAGAGCGCCGGCACCCTCACGGTGAAGCGCGGCGACCAGGTGATCTTCTTCGCACCGGTGACCTCGGGAAGCGAGCACGACCCGCTGCCCATCGGTAACTGGAAGGTCACGGCCGTCTCGCCTCATCCCACCTTCAACTACAACCCCGATCTCTTCTGGGACGCCGAGGCCTCCGATACCAAGGCCAAGATCAAGCCCGGACCCAACAATCCGGTGGGAGTGGTCTGGATCGACATCAACAAGGAGCATTACGGGCTTCACGGCACGCCCGAGCCGCAGACGATCGGCAAGACCCAGTCCCACGGCTGCGTGCGGCTGACCAACTGGGACGCCTTGACCCTCGCCGGGCTGGTGAAGGTGGGCACGCCTGTTATCTTCACGGAATAAGCCATGGTGGGGGAGAGAAAGCGCGGCGGCTGGAAGGTGCCACTGGCGGGCTTGGCGGGGTTCGCGCTCGGCGCGGCCACCGTGCTGCTGATCGTCTGGCTCTACGGTAAGTCGGAGGCGCCCAGGATGGAGGCTCCGCCGGCCGCCACCCCCTCGGCGGCGCAGCCTTCCTCGACCGCCCAGCCGCCACCCTCACAAACCGCGCCCGCTCCGCCGGCGGCGACACCTCCTGTCCTGGCGCCGCCGCCGGCAGCAATCCCGCCGGCGGACCTCGCCCAGCGCGACCTGCTGCTGCCCGTCCAGGGGATCCGGCGCGAAGAGCTGCGGGACACCTTCAACGAAGCCCGCAGCCAGGGCCGCGTGCACGAGGCGATCGACATCATCGCGCCGCGCAACACGCCGGTGCTGGCGGTGGAAGCGGGCCGTATCGTCAAATTTTTCTCCAGCAACCTCGGCGGCCTGACGATCTACCAGTTCGATCCCACGGAGACCTACTGCTACTACTACGCCCACCTGGACCACTACGCCCCGGGGCTCAAGGAGGGGGATCAGGTCGCCAAGGGGCAGGTGATCGCCTTCGTGGGCTCGACCGGCGACGCCTCACCGGACGCGCCGCACCTGCACTTCGAGATCACCCGCCTCCACGCCGACAAGCACTGGTGGCAGGGGGACTCGATCAATCCGTACCCGGTGCTGCGGGAGGGGCGGTAGGACGCCTCTCTACGAGTGCCCGCCCGCGAACTTCTTCTCGCCCGCCTCGACGCGGATCGGCAGCTTGTTCTCGGCCGGCGGCAGCGGGCAGGTGGCGAAGGCGGTGAAGGCGCAGGGCGGGTTGTAGGCGGTGTTGAAGTCGACCACCACCTTGCCGTCCTTGGGCGCGCCGGTGTCGAGGAAGCGGCCGGCGCCGTAGGTCTCCTTGCCGTTCGTCTGGTCGCCGAAGACGAGGAACAGGCTGCCGTCCTCCCCGCCTTCGAGGGCGTCGATCCGGTAGGTCTTCCCCTGCCAGTCGAACACCACGGCCCCCGGCGACTTCTCGTCCGCCACCTGGCCGATG
>DATBGJ010000529.1:0-4599 GCA_036558045.1 Thermoanaerobaculia bacterium | reverse complement strand
CCGCCACATACGGGTCCGCAGGCCGCTCGGCCAGCTCGGCGGGAGCGCCGAGCTGGAGGAGGCGGCCGGCGCGCATCACGCCGATGCGGTCGGCGAGACGGAAGGCTTCGGCGAGATCGTGCGTCACCAGCAGGGTGGTCTTGCCCAGCGCCTTCTTGAGGTCGAGGAACTGGCGGTGGAGCTCCAGGCGGGTGAGGGCGTCGAGGGCGCCGAAGGGCTCGTCGAGGAGGATCACCGGCGGATCGGCGGCGAGGGCGCGCGCGAAGGCGACGCGCTGGCGCTGGCCTCCCGAGAGCTCGGCGGGATAGCGGCGGGCGTGCGCTTCGGGCCGCAGCCCGACCAGCTCCAGCATCTCCCGCATCCGCGACTGCCGGCGGTCGCGGTCCCAGCCGAGGAGGCGGGGGACCAGCTCGACGTTGCGCTCGATGCGCCAATGCGGGATCAGGCCGCCGTCCTGCGGCACGTAACCGATACGGCGCCGCAGGGCGATGGGATCGAGATCGGCGGCGGACCGGCCCTCGATGCGCACCGCTCCGGCCGAGGGCTCGACCATGCGGTTGAAGGTGCGCAGCAGCGTCGTCTTGCCGCTGCCGCTCTCGCCGACGAGCGCCACGGTCTCGCCCTGCCGCACCGCGAGATCGACGCCGGCGAGAGCGGCCGTGCCGTCGCCGTAGGTCTTGGCGACGCCGGTGGCCTCCAGGATGGGGTCGGCTGGCACGGGGGTAGTTTAACGTCGCGGGAACCGAGGATAAAAAGGGACAACAAGGACACCAGGGACGCGAGGGACGTCAGGTGAGTATTTCCTCGTCCTTGGCGTCCCTGCTGTCCCTTTCGTCCCTGTACTAGGATCAGGCAATGAAAAGTGAGCACCTCAAGTTCCCCGGCGCGCAGGGCCAGGAGCTGGCGGCGCGCCTCGACAGCCCGGCGACGACGCCCACCGCGTACGCCCTCTTCGCCCATTGCTTCACCTGCTCGAAGGACCTCAAGGCCGCCGGCTGGATCAGCCGCGCCCTGGTCGAGCGGGGCGTCGCCGTGCTGCGCTTCGACTTCACCGGCATCGGCGAGAGCGCGGGCGAGTTCGCCGCCACGGACTTCCATACCAACCTCGACGATCTCGTGGCGGCCGCGGACTTCCTGCGCCGCGAGCGCGAGGCGCCGCGGCTGCTGGTGGGCCACAGCCTCGGCGGCTGCGCCGTGCTGGCGGCGGCGGAACGCATCCCGGAGGCGCGCGCCGTGGCGACGCTCGGCTCGCCCAGCGATACCGAGCACCTGCGCGACACCCTGTTCCATCTCGCGCCGGAGCTGGAGCAGCGCGGCGAGGCCGAGGTGCGCCTCGGCGGCCGCGTCTTCCGCATCAGCCGCCAGTTCCTCGACGATCTGGAGGAGGATCACCTGAAAGGCGTCCTGGAGCGGCTGCACAAGGCGCTCCTCATCTTCCACTCGCCGGTCGACAACATCGTCGGCATCGATCACGCCCGCCGCCTCTTCGAGATGGCCAAGCACCCGAAGAGCTTCGTCTCGCTGGACACGGCCGACCACCTGCTCACCGACGAGCGGGACGCCCGCTACGCCGGCGACGTGCTGGCCGCCTGGTCGAGCCGCTATCTCGAAGGCGTGCAGCCGGAGGTGAAGACGGATTTCGAGATCGGCAAGCCGGGCGAGGTGACGGTCACGGCCGGCGCCACGGGCCTGGCGCAGGAGATCGTGGCGCACCGCCACCGCCTCGCCGCCGACGAGCCGGTCGAGGCCGGCGGCACGGACACGGGTCCGACCCCATACGACCTGCTGCTCGCCGCGCTCGGCGCCTGCACCTCGATGACGCTGCGCATCTACGCCAACCACAAGAAGCTGCCGCTCGAAGGCATCCGCGTGCGGCTCCGCCACGGCAAGATCTACGCCGCGGACTGCGCCCGGTGCGAGACCAAGGAAGGGAAGCTCGACCACATCGACCGCGAGATCGAGGTGCTCGGCGAGCTGACGGAGGAGCAGCGCCTGCGCCTCCTGGAGATCGCCGACCGCTGCCCGGTGCACCGGACGTTGACTTCGGAGATCGAGATCGTGAGCAAGTTGGTGTAGGGCTCCAGGTTCAGCAGGGGTCCTGCGCTTCGCGCGAATACGGCTCGATCTAAGATGCCGTGGACACCCGCGTCCGCACCAGATGACAGCCGTCCGATCCTCCACACGCCTCCGTCTCGCTTACCCTCACCCAAGTCATTGAAAACAAAACGTGGAGCTATCGCCGATCCCCCTGGCACGCTTCGTGGAATCTAGAGGATTGCAACGGAGAAGAAGGTAATTCTCCTCTCCCTCCGGTGCCGGGGCGGGTTTAAAGCCCTCCGCCCGCCCTGGCCCCCTTTTTTTTCTTCCATCTTGCGCCGCAAGCCCTCCCCCGATAGAGTCCGGTCGACGCCTGCGAGAGGTGCTCTAAGCTCCTTTCGTCTCAGCATATAGCTGTTCTTCGATGGCTCTACAGGCTGCTTATAATCGTCCGGTGAGCGCGATCCCCGAGGGAGCACCCCGCGTCTTGGAGCGCTCCGAGCATCCCATTTCCCGCAAGTCCATCGACAAGAACGCCCTCAAGGTCCTCTACCGGCTGCACAACGCCGGCTACAAGGCGTATCTCGTGGGCGGCAGCGTGCGGGACCTGATGATGGGCCGCACGCCGAAGGACTTCGACGTCGGCACCAACGCGCGGCCGAACGAGGTGCGGCGCCTGTTCTCGAATTCGCGCATCATCGGCCGGCGCTTCCGGCTGGTGCACGTCTTCTTCCACGACGGCGGCGTCATCGAGGTCTCCACCTTCCGCCGCGATCCGGACCCCGAGGAGCAACGGGGCGAGCCGGGCGAGCTGCTGATCACCAGCGACAATACCTACGGCACCCCGCGCCAGGACGCCTTCCGCCGCGACTTCACGATCAACGCGCTGTTCTACAGCATCGGCGACTTCACGGTGCGCGACCACGTGGGCGGCATCGAGGACCTGGAGCGCAAGCTCGTCCGCGCCATCGGCGATCCGGACGTGCGCTTCCAGGAGGACCCGGTGCGCATGCTGCGCGCCTGCGAGTTCGCGGGCCGGCTGGGCTTCGGCATCGAGGCGCGGACGCAGGAGTCCATCCACCGCCACAGCAAGGAGCTCGACAAGGCCTCGCCGGCGCGGGTGACGGAGGAGATCGTGCAGCTCCTGCGCTGCGGGCGGGCCGGGGCCGCCATGCAGTGGATGCTCGAGCTGGGACTCCTCGAGGTCCTGCTGCCGGAAGCCTACGCCATGCTGACCGCCGGCACGCGCGGGCTGGGGGACTTCGGCCAGATCCTGCCGGTGATCGACCGCATGGTGGCCGCGGAGAGGCCGCTCTCGGACAACACGCTGCTGGCGGCGCTGCTGCTGCCCAAGGTCATGCTGCGGCGCATGGACATCGAGGCGATGGACGGCCGGCCGATGACCCGGGCGGCTCTCGAAGCCATGATCCAGGAGGAGGTCGCGCCCTTCTTCGCCCGCCTGACGCTGTCGAACCTCCGCGCCCAACAGGTGCTCCACGCGCTGGTCGGCTTCCAGCGCCTGTGCGAGCCCCGCTGGTCGCCGCACGAGCGCGTGCGCTTCGCCCGCAAGCCCTACTTCGACGACGCGCTGCTCCTCTTCGAGATCCTCGTCCAGGCGACGGGGGAGGGGCACGAGGCGCTGGCCGAGTGGCAGGCCGCGGCGCGCCGCCGGCCGCCGCTCAAGGCGCCCGAGAGCGCGGCGCGTCCGCGGCCGAGACGAAGGCGGAGACGGCGGGGACCGGCGTAGCCCGAGAGGGGCCGGGGGAGTGAGGGCCGGCGGCGCGCACCCGCTCTCCGCCATCCAGCAGGTGAAATCGGGCACCTTGTGACAACCGTCACAAACTGGATAGGATAACCCCATGTCCTGGTTTACTGATCTCTATCGCTCCGCGGTGGGCAAGAAGGCGGTGATGGCCGTCAGCGGCATCATCCTCTTCGGCTTCGTCGTGATCCACATGATCGGCAACTTGAAGATCTTCGAGGCCGGCCAGTTCGACGTCTACCGCGACGGCGCCTACAAGCCGATGCGGTACCTCGACGCCTACGGCTACTTCCTGCGCCACGTCGGCGAGCCGTTCGTGCCGGCCTATACGCTGCTGTGGATCTTCCGCATCGTCCTGCTCGTCGCCGTGGTGCTCCACATCTGGGCGGCGTGGCAGGTGACGCGGATGAGCCAGGCGGCGCGGCCGCGCGAGTACGCGAGCCGCTCGAAGATCCACACCACCTACGCGTCGCGCACCATGCGCTGGGGCGGCGTGATCATCCTCCTCTTCGTGATCTATCACCTCCTGCACTTCACCACCGGCACCGTGCATCCGGATTTTCAGGAGGGCAACGTCTACCACAACGTGGTGACGGGCTTCAGCGTGTGGTACGTGTCGCTGTTCTACATCGTGGCGCAGGTGGCGCTCGGCTTCCATCTCTACCACGGGCTGTGGAGCATGTTTCAGTCCCTGGGGTGGAACCACCCGCGGTTCAACCGCTGGCGCAACGGCTTCGCCCACGCCTTCGCCTGGATCGTCACCCTCGGCAACATTTCGTTTCCCCTGGCCGTGCTGACCG
>DATBGJ010000528.1:0-1577 GCA_036558045.1 Thermoanaerobaculia bacterium | reverse complement strand
TGCTCGATGAAGGCGTCCCGCTGATAGTCCTTCTCCAGCGCCAGGAAGGTCTCGAGCTCCTCCTCGGTGATCAGCAGATCCACCGTCCGCAGCCACTGGCGGTACTTGTCGGGAAGCTTCTCGATCGCCTCCTTCTGCGCCTTGCGCTCCGCCCGCGTCGGCTTGGCCGCCGCGGCCGACGCCGGAGAGGAAAGAAGGAAGACGGGGACGAGGAAGAGGAGGAGGATCAGGGGGAGAGATCGACGCATTCGTTCACCTTGCTGCTGCGAAGAGCCCCATAAATAGTCCAGGGTAGGATAAACGGATTCAAAGCGCGTGCCGAGGGGGTGCGGCCTTGCCCGATCGTCCTCGAAGCCCCAATGGATCGTCGGCGGATCGGGGCGCCTGCCCACCGCGTTACAATAACTGCCCCTGAAGAGGTCTTTAACCATGCACCCCGTCTACCTCGACCACAACGCCACGACGCCGCTCCACCCGCGGGCGCGCGCGGCCATGCTCCCCTGGCTGGGCGAGCGGCACGGCAATCCCTCGTCGATCCACAGCTTCGGGCAGGCGGCGCGCAACGCCGTCGAAGAGGCGCGGGAGAAGGTGGCGGCGCTGATCGGCGGCCGGCCGCCCGAGGTGGTGTTCACCGCTTCGGGCACCGAGGCCAACAACGCCGTCCTGGCGCACGCGGCGCTTCACGGGCGGGGTCACCTGGTGATCTCGGCCATCGAGCATCCGTCGATCCGCGAGGGCGCGGCGCGGCTGGAGAAAGAGGGTTTCGAGGTGACGCGGGTGTCCCCGGGCGGGGACGGCATCGTGCCCGCGTCGGCGGTCCTCGCCGCGCTGCGGCCGGACACCCGGCTCGTTGCCCTCATGCTCGCCAACAACGAGCTGGGTACCCTGCAGCCTGTGGCCGCGGTGGCGGCCGGCTGCCGCGAGCGCGGCGTGCCCGTGCTGTGCGACGCCGTGCAGGCCGTAGGCAAGATGCCGGTGGACGCGCCGGCGCTCGGCGTCGACTACCTCGTGCTCGGCGCCCACAAGCTCAACGGTCCGCTGGGGGCCGCGGCCGTCTGGGTGCGCAAGGGCGTCGAGCTCACGCCGCTGCTCGTCGGCGGCAGCCAGGAGCGGCGGCGCCGCGCCGGCACCGAGAACGTGCCGGCCCTCGTCGGCCTGGGCGAGGCGGCGGTCGCCGCCAAGGAGGAAATGGCGGACCGCACCGCCCTGCTCTCCGGGCTGCGCGACCGCTTCGAGGCGGATCTCGCGCGCCGCATGCCGGACGTGATCTTCCACTGTCAGGCCTCGCCGCGCCTGCCCAACACCTCGCACGTGGCCTTTCCCGGCGTCGAGGGCGAGGCATTGCTCATCCGGCTCGATCTCGCCGGCTTCGCCGTCTCCACCGGCTCGGCGTGCTCCTCGGGCACCGTCGAGCCGAGCAAGACGCTGCTCGCCGCGGGCGTGCCGGCCACGGAGGCGCTCTCCTCGCTGCGCGTGAGCTTCGGCATCACCAATACGCTGGACGAGGTGGACGCCTTCCTGGACGCGCTGGAGCGCGAGGTCGCCGCGCTGCGCCGGGTCGTACAGCGGGAGGCCGT
>DATBGJ010000527.1:0-6195 GCA_036558045.1 Thermoanaerobaculia bacterium | reverse complement strand
CTTCCTCCGGAGTGGACTGGGGAAGCTTGGGAATGGGCGCCGTGAGATCGACGAACAGGCCGTCGGCCTCCAGCGACCTCACCACCAGCGGCCGATCCCGCAGCGTCCCAAGATCGATCACCGCGATCACGCGCCGCGCAGTTGCCAAGGGTGTTGCGCCTGGCGCGCCGACGCGGACCTCGCGCAGCTCGACGCCGCTGCGCCGCCATATCGGAGTGAAGTCTTTCGCCGTAATGGCGAGCCCGTAGTCCTCGGCGAGCACCGAGGAGATCCGGCCCAGGATCGCCTGCCGCACCCCGGCAGACCGAAAGGAGGCGAGGATCGCGATGACGATCACCGCCGGCAGAACCACCAGGACCCAAAGGGCGGTCCAGAAGATCCGGCGCAGGCGCCGCCTGCGGGGGCGGGGTTGAGGATTCGGCTCGGACATGGTGGCGTCGCGGCCACCATTTTAGCGTTGCTCTGATCCTAGCCGGCGAATCGTCCGACGACGAGATCGCGCGGAGTGATCGCGGCATAACCCTTCCCGTCGGACTCCACGTCGATCAGCATCTGCCGGCCGCACACCTCGACGACCGGGGTCAGGGTGTTGCCCTCCACACGATAAAGCAGCGTGCCCCGGAAATTGTGGCGCTCCGAGACGCCGCCGCCGAGGAGCACGGGACTGCCGCGGTACAGGAAGAGGCGGTTTACCAGATCGGGCAGGTAGTAGGCGTCGCCAACACCCTCCAGTTTGACCTTCCGGAGGTCGGCGATGTCGGTATAGCGGCCCGGCGGCTCCAGTTCCCAAGGGCCTCCCACCACGTCCCACTTCTTTCCCTCGCCGGCCCGATAGAGCTTGACGTCTTGGGGGTTGAGAGCCATCACCTCACCTGCCTCTCCGCGAGCCATGAAGACCGTGGGACAGGCATATCCCATGTTCACCGTGCGCGCGGTGTCCAGGTCCGCCATGCGCTCCGCAGCCTCGAAGGTATAGTCCACCAACTCGCCTTCGCGATTGAAGATCCACAGTGCTTCGTCCGCGCAGACGGGCACGCCGTAGATCCTGTCGCGGCCCATCCGTAGCTGTCGCAGCCCGCCCTCTCCCTGCACCCGCTTGAGGTCGATCCGCTGCTGATTGCCGTCCGGAGAGACGTGCACGAGGCGGTAGGCGTTGCTGGAGGCGATCCAGAGGGAGCCGTCGACCGGATCGGTGTCGATGGCGCTCCAGTCCGCCTCGCCGCGCGGCACGGAGAACATGGGCTGGCCGACCTCACCCTCGCGGGGCAGGCTCACCAAGGCCGGCGGCGCGAGCAGCACCCAGACGCGGTCGGGGGTCAGAGCCACGTCCACCGCTCGATAGTTCTCCGGGACCTTGATCGACTTCCAGGAGGTGACGCGGGCCGAGGCGTTGCAGAGCAGCGCCGCGTCCTCGACCGGCGCTTCGAGCTCGGCGGCGGGAAACGGCGGCGGCGGCGTGGACGGTGGCGCCGAAGGCGCGCACCCCACGGCCAGGAACAGAAGTGCTGGTAAGACGGAGATCGCTGTCCTTTTCATCTGCCGCTCCTCTATTTCATCCACTCGAACAGATCGTAATGCTCGCGGGTCATTCCCAGACGCTCGTAGACTCGCTGCGCCGTGGCGTTACGCCGGTCCACATAAAGACGTATGCCCTTGAGGCCGGGATTCATTTCAACCTCGCGCCTCAGATGCTCGTAGAGCGCGCGGTAGACGCCGCGGCCGCGCTCTTCAGGCAGGACGTACAAGGACTGGATCCACAGCACCGTGCCGTTGCGCCAATCGCTCCATTCATACGTGGTCAGCAGGCAGCCGGCGATGCGGCCGGCGCGCTCGGCGATCCAGTAGGTCCCCTTGGCGGGATCGGCGAAGACGGCCTCGACGCCGCGGGTTACGGTTTCACGATCGAGCTCCAGGTCCTCGGTCTCGCGCGCCATGCGGAGCTGGAAATCGGCGATCGCCGGCGCGTCCTCCCGCTGCGCGGCGCGGATCTCGAGGTCAGCCATGCGGCGCAGCCTCCGTGGAGCCGAGGCTGGCGAGCAGGCGCGCTTCGACTTCGGGCGGCAATGGCTCCTCCGGCAGCGCACGCAGCGCGCGCACGACGGCCGAGATCTCCTCGGCGAGCCGCTGGCAGTCGTCGCAGCCGTTCAGGTGCTCGCCGATACGCGCTGCCCGCTGCGGGCTCAGCCGGCCCTCGAGGTACTCGGTCACGTCCGCCACCACCTCGCCGCAATGCAGCCCGGCGACGATCCGTTCATCCTCCACGGAGCGCTCCCTTGAGCTCCGCCAGCAGCCGCAGGCGCGCGCGGTGGAGGCGCGTCCGCAAGGCGGCGTCGGCGATGCCGGTGACTCGCGCCACCTCGTCCAGCGTGAGGAGCTCGCGATCGTAGAGGGTGAGGATCTCCCGGTCCTCGGCGGGCAGCGCCGCCAGGGCGGCCGCTACGGCTTCGGCGGGACCGCCGGAGCCGTCCCAGGCGGCGGGACCTCGCCGGGCCGCCGCCCGCGCCAGCTCGCCGAAGGAGGCGGAGCCAGCTCCGGGGCGGGGAGACCGCCTCTCGACCGCCCGCCGCGCGAGAGCGAGCAGCCAGGAGCGGCCCGAAGGCTCGTCGCGGTAGCGGCCGGCGCCGCGGCGGGCGGCGAGGAAGGCCTCGCGCAGGATCTCCTCGCAATCGGTCTCTTGCGGCGCGGCGGCGCGCGCGAACCGGTACACCATGGCGCCGTGCCGCCGGATCAGGCGTGCGAAGGCGGAGGAGTCCCCGGCCGCGACCCGGCCGATCAACGTCTCGTCGCTGATCCTGGCGTCGTCTGCGTGGACCATGATGCCGCTCCCCGAACGGACGCGCGGGGCAGGTATCTGCCGGATTCCAGCGAATTTTACTTCACATGGGTCTCGAACAGCTTGAAGACCCGGCGATACTCGTCGAGCCAGCTCGTGGGCTGCACGAAGCCGTGGTCTTCCAGCGGATAGACCGCCATCTCGAAGTTCTCTTTCTTCAGCTCGATCAGCCGCTGCACCAGACGCACGTTGTCCTGGAAGAAGACGTTGGCGTCCTGCATGCCGTCGCAGATGAGGAGCGGCCTGGCGAGGCCCGCCGCGTACTCGATGGGCGAGCTCTTCTCGTAGGCTTCCGGATCGATCTCCGGCCGGTTGAGGATGTTCGCGGTGTACCCCTCGTTGTAATGCGCCCAGTCGGAGACCGGCCGCAGCGCCGCGCCGGCGGCGAAGAGGTCCGGCGCCCGGAACAGCGCCATGTAGGTCATGAAGCCGCCGTAGGAGCCGCCGTAGACGCCCACCCGTTGCGGGTCCACGCTCTTGTTCGCCGCCAGCCAGGCGACGCCGTCCTGCAGGTCCTCCAGCTCCGGGTGGCCCATCTGGCGGTAGATCGCCGTGCGCCAGTCGCGGCCGTAGCCGGCCGAGGCGCGGTAGTCCATGTCGAGCACCACGTAGCCGCGGCGGGTCAGGAAGGTGTGGAACATGAACTCGTGGAAGTAGCTGGACCAGCCGTAATGGACGTTCTGCAGGTAGCCCGCGCCGTGGACGAACACCACCGCCGGATACGTGCGCGAGGCGTCGAACCCCTCGGGCGTGTAGACCCGGGAGTAGATGGGAGCCGGAGCGCCGTGCGTCGAAGGGATCGGCACGATCTCGGGCATCGTCCAGCTCTGCGCCAGGAACGTCTCCGTGCGGGTGTGCGTCACCTGGCGCGCCTCGGCGCCCGCGCGCGCCGGCTGCACGTAGACCTCGTCCGGACGGGTGATGCCGGAGTGGAGCAGCAGGAGCTGGCTCTCGTCCGGCGACAGGCGGAAGGTGGTCAGGCCGCCGAGCCGCGTGAGCTTCTCGGCCTTGGCCGCCGCGACGTCGACCCGCCAGACGTCGTAGTTGCCCGGCTGTTCCTGGTTGGCGGTGTAGTAGATCGTGCGGCCGTCCCAGCTCGCCACGGGCGTGCCCACCTCGTAGCGGCCCGCCGGCGAGAGGAGTCGCTTCTCGCCCGTGCGCACCGAGAGCGCGTAGAGCTGCGACCAGCCGGTGTCCTCGGAGAGGAACCACAGCGTCTCGTTGTCGCGCAGCCAGCCGATCTCGTTGAAGCTCCAGTTGATCCAGGCCGGATCGGTGAGCCGGTGGCGGGAGGTGAGATCGCCGCGCGCGGGATCGAAGGTGGCGATCCAGCGGTCCTTGTTGTCGCGGGCGCGCACCTCCACGGCGAGCTGCTTGCCGTCGTCGGACCAGGCGAGATCCCACACCTCCAGCGGGCGCGCCTCCGGCTCCCTGGCCTTGGCGCCCTCTTCCTTGCCTTCCTCGCCTTCCTTGCCTTCGCCCGTTTCCTCCTTCTTCTCCTCGGCGGCCGTGGTCTCCTCGCCCTTCTTCTCCTCCTGCTCCTTGAGCTTCTTCTCGGCGGCCTTCTTGGCCTCGGCGGCCTCGCGCAGCGCCTTCAGGGGATCGTCCTTGGCGCCCGGCAGGGCCGAGAGATCGAGGTCGTGCCGCTCGTGCTTGCCGAGGTCGAGCAGGATCAGCGAGTGCGGCACCGGCTTCTCCTCGCCGACCTTGGTGCGCACGTCGCGCACCTCTACGTCGCCGCTCTCGGTGACGTAGTTGGGCATCTTGGAGGGCTTGCGATCGCCCTCGCCCTGCTTCGGCGCCGTGATCACCGCCAGCCAATCGCCCGCAGGCGACAGGGAGGTCCCTTCGATCGAGACGTCTTTGCCCAAGTACCACGGCAGCGGCGGCCGTGTTGGATCGGCCTTCTGATCGGCCCTCTCCTCCTCGCGCTGCCGCTTCTCCTTCTCCTCGCGCTGGCGGATGACGTCGAACAGGCGGGTCTGCTGGGCCTTGAGGAAGCTCGGCTCGTCCTCCTCCGCGGGGTCCTTCTCCAGCCGCAGATCGGCGGCCTGGGAGAGGAGGCCGGAGCCGAGGTCGTAAAGGAACGGCTGATGGTCGCGGTAGAAGCCGATGCGCTTGCCGTCGGCGAGGAAGAAGGGATCGGACTCCTCGACCGGCGTGCGCGTGATCTGCCGCACGGCGCCGGTCGTCAGGTCCTTGACGAAGACGTCCCCTTCGCGCGCATAGACCTTCTTCTTGCGGTCGAGGCTGCGCTTGCCCGGCGCGTCCGCCTTGCCGCGCTCGGCGGGCTCGACCTTCACCGCCTTGCCGGTGGCGAGATCGACCTTGAAGAGATCCTTCGGGTTCTGTCCCACGCCGTCCCGCTCCCGCTGGTAGTAGATGGCGCGGCCGTCGTCCGACCAGTAGGGTTCCTCGGGCGGATTTCCGATCCAATCGGGATCGGCCATGATCTGCTCGAGGGTCAACCCGCCGCCGTCCTCGGCAAAGACGGCGGCGGCGGGGAGAAGGAGAAGCAGACAAAGCGCGCCGGCGGCGTAGCCCAAGCGTGGGATCGATCGCGGGTTCAGGATCATTCGTCGCTCCGGACGTCAACGGGTGGAAAGGGCGGGGACAAGCCCCGCCCCTAAGAAGGAATCTACAGCGGCAACGAAGGATGCGCTACTTCGACGCCTGCTGGTCCGGCGTCTGCGTACCGCTGATCTTCAGCGTGCTCAGCACGCCCTGGAAGACCTGCTCGTTCTGGGCGAAGGACTCGTCGGGCGTCGTCATCAGGAAGATGACCACGTCCTTGTCGCGCGGCACGGCCACCCAGTGCTGCGTGGTGGAGACGCTCCCCTTGCCGTCGATGGCGGCGCCGTTGCCCGGCGCCGTCACCACCAGGGAGAAGCCCTTCATGCCGCCGATGTCCTTGATCTCCTTGGTCTTCACGTCCGCGCCGACGGCGCTCTGCAGCGCCTGGGCGCTCTGCTCCAGGAGCACCTTGGGGTTCAGAGGCTTGCCGGGCCGCTGCACGAAGGCCACGATCGAGGCGACGTTGTCCGGCGACCAGGCGCAGCAGATGTCGCCCGGGAGGCTGAATTTGGTGGGATCGCCCTGCTGCCAGCCCTGCGGCGGCGCGAAGGAGATGCCGATCTCTTCCGGCTTGACGATCTTCGGCCCGGCCTGAGCGGGCGGCGTGGTGCCCTGCGTGCCCTGCGCCTGCGGCGCCTGCGGCGCCGTTCCCTGCTCGGGAGGCGCGGTCGGCTGCGGCGGCGCGGTCTGATCCTGGGGTGGGGTCTGCTGCGGAGCCGCCTGGTCCTGGGGCGGCGCCGGATCCTGAGGCGCCGGTTGCTGCTGAGAATCTCCTTGCTCGACGGGGG
>DATBGJ010000526.1:0-12915 GCA_036558045.1 Thermoanaerobaculia bacterium | reverse complement strand
TGGCGCGCGATGTCGGGGAAGCCCGCCGCCGCGGCGTCCGCGCTGAGGTCGGCGTCCGATTCCCAGTCGCGGTTCGGCGTGTGGGCGTAGCAGGCCCCCGGCGTGGCGTGGGTGACGCGGGCGGTCGACACCACGCCCGTCCACATGCCGCGCTTCTCGGCCTGTTCCAGGATGGTCTCCAGCCGGTTCGCGGGATCGGCTCCGCCCGTGAAGTCGTCGTTGCTCAGCACCTTGGGATCGACCGAGAGCATGCCGTCGTTGGCCTTGCTGCCGGTGACGATCGAGGTCATGGTGGGCGCGGAATCGGAGACCTGCTGATTGGCCTGGTAGGTCTTGGAGTGGGCCAGGTAGGGGAACTTCTCGAAGCTCAGCACGTTTTCCTCGCCGCCGAAGGCGCTCTTCTTCTGCTGCCCGTCGAGGATGCGCGCCGCGGTGATGGTGGCGACTCCCATGCCGTCGCCGATGAACAGGATGACGTTCTTCGCCTTGTTGGTGTTCGGCTGCAGGCGCAGGTTGGCCTCGACCTGGGTACGCGCCCGGGCCATGAACTCATCCCTGGTCTCCCGGCTCGCGGTCTGCGCCGCGAGCGGCGCGAGAAGAAGCGTCGTCGTCAACAAGACGGAGACGCCGAAGGACAGCCTTCTCATAAGCCCTCCCTTTCAATGTGGGTCCTGATCATGGCGCGGAGATTCGCACTAGAATAGACGGCCAAGCGAGAGGATTCTACCCATGGCGAACGACCCGGCAACCGATTTGAAACAAGCCGTCGAAGGCACCGACGGCATCTCCGTCATCCGCGGCGGCGGCATCGTCCGCGGCTGGAACGGCATCCAGTACCGGGCGGGCCTCTCGGCCAAGAACGTCAACGCCCGCAAGCTGTCGATGAACGTCGCCACCATTCCGCCGGGGGGCGTCGCCTTCGCCCACATCCACGTCGACTTCGAAGTGATGCTCTACATCCTCCATGGCCATGTCCGCCACGAGTACGGTCGCGGCCTCAAGCAGGCGGTGGAGAACGAAGCGGGCGACTTCATCTTCATCGAGCCCGGCGTGCCGCACGAGGTGTTCAACCTGAGCGACACCGAGCCGGTGGTGGCGGTGGTGGCGCGATCGGACGCTGCGGAGTGGGAGAACATCGTCAGCTACGACCGGAACAGCGAAGGTTAGTCGCAAAAAGGACGACAAGGACATCAAGGATACCAAGGACACGTAAAGCTTCCTTTGTCCTTGGAGTCCTTGCAGTCCTTGGGGTCCTTTCTAGCTGATACGATCCTCTGCCGAGAGGGGAGATCGTGCCGGACTTCCGACATTACATCGGCGTGCGCTACTCGGGCCGCAAAGACCCGGGAGACCCCATCCGCGAGATCCAGGTCTTCGCGGCGGTGGACGACCACGAGCCATACCGCGAGCTGAATCCCGGCCACAAGGAGGACGGCCGGTGGAGCCGCCGCGATCTCGCCGAATGGCTGCTGGAGAAGATCACCGGCAGCGAGCCCGCCATCGTCGGGCTCGACCACGCGTTCTCGTTTCCGCAGAGCTACATGGACCGCAACGGCCTCAAGAGCTGGGACGATTTCCTCAAGGACTTCGAGGGGCACTGGCCGACGCACGAGGTCTCCGTGCGCGAGCTGCTGCCGGGCAACCCGCGCACCGGCGATCCCGACGAGCACCGGCTCGCCGGCCAGTGGACCGCCTTTCCCAAGAGCGTCTTCCAGTTCGACATCCAGGACAGCCTCGCCAAGGCCACGCACGCCGGCCTGCCGTGGATCGACTACCTCCGCCGCGCCGGGGACCGCGCCCACTTCTGGCCGTTCGACGGCTTCAAGGTGCCGGCCGGCAAGTCGGTGGTGGCCGAGGTGCGGCCGGCGCGCCTGCGCCACCGCTACCGCAAGGAGGGGCTCAACAAGCAGGAGCAGGACGCCTACGCCATCTGCGCCTGGCTCCAGGAGCGGGACCGGCTCGGCCTGCTGCGCCCGTACTTCACGCCGCCGCTCGACGACGGCGAGAAGGAGAGGGCGCGCCTGGAGGGCTGGATCCTCGGCGTGGCCTGAGGCGGCGAGGACGGCGTGAGCGGCGCGGCTTTCGCGGCACCTCACCAGGGCCAACCGATCGCGTTTGCGGGCCGGCCCATGCGCGAGGCCTCCGCCGCCATGGTCATGGTGCACGGCCGCGGCGCCACGGCGGAGAGCATCCTGGAGCTGGCGCGCGAGCTGCGGCACCCGGAGCTCGCCTACGCGGCGCCCCAGGCGGCGGGCTACACCTGGTACCCGAACAGCTTCCTCGCGCCGCTGGAGCGCAACGAGCCGGGCCTCTCGTCGGGCCTCGCCAGGCTCGGGGAGGTCCTCGATCTCCTGGCCTCGGAAGGCATTCCGCCGGAGCGCACGATCCTGCTCGGCTTCTCGCAGGGAGCCTGTCTGACCCTCGAATTCGCCGCCCGCAACGCCCGCCGCTCCGGCGGCATCGCGGGGCTCTCCGGCGGCCTCATCGGCCCGCCCGGAACCCCGCGCTCCTACGCCGGCTCCTTCAATGGCACGCCCGTCTTCCTCGGCTGCAGCGACCGCGATCCGCACATCCCGCGCGAGCGGGTGGACGAGACGGCGGAAGTGCTGCGGCGGATGGGCGCCGAGGTCACCGAGCGGATCTATCCGGCCCTGGGCCACACGGTGAACGAGGACGAGCTGGAGGCGGTGCGGCGGATGATCGAAGGGGTGGGATGAGATGAAAAAAAAGAGGGACGGGCCTTTGGGCTATCCCGTCCCTGGAGGAGGCGCCGCCGCTGTGGGCGGTCCGCGTGACGTTGTTTCTCCTAGCGCAAGAGGGATGCCGGCCGCCGCCGCATCGAGGTCTCTCTATCTAAGTACTCCAAATAAAGGAGTTCCTTTCCACAGGGCAGATTTCCTCGGGGGCGGAATCCGGTGTACTATTCGGGTGAAAACGCCATAGGTCGGGCGAGGACACCCTAGAACGATGCTCGAACGCCTGCTGGAGCTCGGAAAGCGGGTGCTGGCCGAGAGGGATCTCGACCGCATGCTCGCCGCCGCCATCGACGGCGTGATCGAGCTGTGCGGCGCCGAGCGGGGGATGATCCTGCTCTTCGATCCCCGCGACGGCGGCGTGGTGGTGGAGACGGCGCGCAACCTGGAGCGCGCGGACATCGAGCGGCCGGAGTTCGAGGTGAGCCGCACGATCCTCGAGCGGGTGCGCGCCACCGGCGAGCCCTTCTGGCATCCCAACGTCCTCGACGACCCCTCTCTCGGCGACCGGGCGAGCGTGCTGCGGCTGCTCATCCTCTCGGTCGTCTGCCAGCCGATCCGCGACGGCGGCCAGCTCCTCGGCGTCGTCTATCTCGACAACCGCAGCGCCGAAGGGGTGTTCACGGAGGAGACGGCGCGCCTGGTGGCGAGCTTTTCGGAGTTCATCTCGCTGGCGGCGCGCCACGCGCTGGAGCGGCGGTGTCTGCAGCAGCGGATCGGCGCCCTCTCGGAGGAGCTGCGCGGGCGGTACGATTTCGGCGCCATCGTCGGCCAGGACCCCAAGATCCTGGCGGTGCTCAAGCTGGTGTCGCAGGTGGCGGACTCGGACGCCACGGTGCTGATCCACGGCGAGAGCGGCACCGGCAAGGAGCTGGTGGCGCGGGCCCTGCACTTCAACAGCCGCCGGCGGGCGAAACCCTTCGTGCCGGTGAATTGCGGCGCCCTGCCCGAGCACCTGCTGGAGACGGAGCTCTTCGGCCACGTGCGCGGCGCCTTCACCAGCGCCGTGCGCGACAACCCGGGCTGGTTCGAGCGCGCCGAGGGCGGTACCCTGCTGCTCGACGAGGTGGGCGAGCTGACGCCGGCGCTGCAGGTCAAGCTGCTGCGGGTGCTGGAGAACGGCGAGTACTCGCGGGTGGGCAGCACGCAGATCCGGCGGGCCGACGTGCGCATCGTGGCGGCCACCAACCGCGACCTCGACTTGGCTGTGCGCGAGGGCAAGGTGCGGCAGGACTTCCTCTACCGCCTCAACGTCGTGGAGGTGCGGCTGCCGGCCCTGCGCGAGCGGCGCTCCGACCTCCCCGTGCTCATCCGCCATTTCCTCGGCCGGCTGGACGGCCGCCGCGGCGAGGAGCCGAAACGCCTGTCGCCCGAGGCCGAGGCGCTGCTGCTCGCCTACGACTATCCGGGCAACATCCGCGAGCTGCAGAACCTGCTGCAGCGGGCGGTGCTGCTCGCCGAGGGGACGAGCATCGAGGCGCAGCATCTGCCGGCGGCCCTGCGCGAGCTGCGTCCGCTGCTGCCGCCGCTGGCAGGGGAAGCCGAGACGGCGGCGGGTTTCCGCGACGCCAAGCAGCGCGTGGTGGAGCGCTTCGAGCGGGATTACATCGCCCGCTGCCTCGGCGAGTCGCGGGGCAACATCAGCCAGGCGGCCAAGGCGGCGGGGATCGACTACAAGAACTTCTACGGCAAGATGCAGCAGTACGGCATCGAGGCCGCGGAGTTCAAGCGGTAGAGAGCTCCTCCTCGCATCTGCTATGGTTGAGGTTGGACGTTTTCCTTCTCGGAGGCTGTCGTTGTCTACCGAGAGTCTGGAGACCGCCGGCCGCGACCGGGTCCTCTGTGTCGGGGTGGCAGCGGGCGCGCGGGCCGGTGTCCTCGCAGAGATCTGCGACATCGAGACGGTGCCGGATCTGCAGGCGGCTGAGACCGCCTTGCGGATGCGTGCGCCCGCGGCGGTGCTGGCTTGGGCGGAAGAGGGCGGGCTCGAGTTGCTGACCAAGATGGCCGGCGCTCCGCCGGGCGGTGATATCCCCGTGCTTCTGCTCGGCCGCGCGGAGAGCGAGGGCCGTTGCCTGGAAGGGCTCGCCGCCGGCGCCGCCGACTACCTGATCGAGCCCTTCTCCCCCCGCGTCCTGGCCGCCCGCGTACAGGCATGCCTGCGTGCCGCGGCCCTGCGGCGCGAAGCCGCCGGCCGCGAGCGCGACCTGCTCGCCGAGGCGCAGCAGATGCGGCGGGCCGAGGAGGCGCTGCGGCAGAGCGAGGAGCGTTTCCGCCTGGCCACCGAAGCGGTCAGCGGCATGATCTGGGACTGGTCCGTGGGAGCGGACCGGGTCCAGCGCTCGCACGGCCTGTTCAATCTCGTCGGCTACATGCCGGGAGAGGTGGAGTCCCGGCTAGGCTGGTGGCAGCGCCAGATCCATTCCGAGGACGTGGAAAAGACGCGCGGCGAGGTCTTGGGCGCCCTCGACGGCGACGACACCTCCTTCAGCGTCGAGTACCGGGTACGGCACCGCGACGGCCGCTACGTCCACGTCTGGGACAAGGGGCTCATCGTGCGCGACGCGGGGGGGCGGCCCGTGCGCGTGGTCGGCAGCACGATCGACATCAGCGACCGCAAGCGCGCGCAGGCGGAGCTGGAGGCCGCGCACCGCGAGGCGCAGGCCGCCAACGAGGCGAAGGACCAGTTCCTCGCCACGCTGAGCCACGAGCTGCGCACGCCGCTGACGCCGATCCTCGCCGTCATCTCCCGCCTGGAGGAGGACCCGCGCTTCGCCGGCCAGGCGGACGAGCTGGCGATGGTCCGCCGCAACGCCGAGCTCGAAGCGCGGCTGATCGACGATCTTCTGGACCTGACGCGGATCTCGCGCGGCAAGCTGGAGCTGCACCGCCGCCGGACGGACGCGCGTCAGGTCGTCGAGCACGCGCTCGCCACCACCGAGCGCGAGATGGCGGAGAAGGGCCTGCACCTCGACGTGAATCTTGCGGCCGAGAGCCACCGCGTGGCCGCCGATGCGGCCCGCCTGACCCAGGTGTTCTGGAACCTGCTGAGCAACGCCGTGAAGTTCACGCCACCGGGCGGCGCGGTGCGCGTCCGCTCGCGGCTCGAGCCGGGCCGCTCCGGCCTCCGCGAGCTGGTGGTCGAGATCGCGGACACCGGCATCGGCATCGAGCCGGAGGTCTTGCCGCGCATCTTCGAGGCCTTCGAGCAGACCGGCCGCCGCATCACGCGCCGGTTCGGCGGCCTCGGCCTGGGGCTCGCCGTGAGCCGCGCCATCGTGGACCTGCACGGCGGCAGCCTGACGGCGGCCAGCGCGGGGAGAGACCGCGGCTCGACGTTCACCGTCCGGCTGCCGCTGGTGGGCGGCCAGGAGGAAATGGACGAGACCGGGATCTGGTTCTCCCGTTCGCGCCGGGACGAGAAAGAGCCCGGGGCCGCGGCGCCGCGGCCCGTCTCCATCCTCCTGGTGGAAGACCATGCGGATACCGCCGAAGCCATGGCGGACCTGCTGCGCCTGAGCGGCCACCGGATCACCATCGCCGGCTCGGTCGGCGAGGCCCTCGCCGCCGCCGAGGCGGGCGGCAACGGCGGCGGGTTCGACCTCGTGGTGAGCGACCTGGGGCTCCCCGACGGCTCGGGCCGGGACCTGATGCGCGAGCTCGCCCGCCGTCACGGTCTCAAGGGCATCGCACTCTCGGGCTACGGCATGGAGGAAGACGTGCAGCGCAGCCGGGAGGCGGGTTTCGCCCACCATCTCACCAAGCCCGTCGACCGGCAGGCGCTGGAGACGACGATCCGGCAGGTATTGGGCGACTTCTGAGTTGCCGGATCGAGTTTCGCCGGGAGCGTATTTCGGTTACAATTCGACGCCCCATACCGCCCGGATCTACTTCCAAGCAGAGGGCACGATGAATCAGTTGGTTTCTCCCGCTACGGTGGGACTTCGCAAAGCGCCGACCGGCATCGCCGGGCTCGACGAGATCACCGGCGGCGGCCTGCCCGCCGGCCGTCCGACGCTGGTCTGCGGCAGCGCCGGCTGCGGCAAGACGCTGCTCGCCATGGAGTTCCTGGTACGCGGCATCCTCGACCACGGCGAGCCCGGCGTCTTCATGAGCTTCGAGGAGCGGACCGAGGAACTCGCCGAGAACGTCCGCTCGCTGGGGTTCGACCTGGAGGACCTGATCGAGCGGCAGCAGCTCGTCGTCGACTACGTCCACGTCGAGCGCAGCGAGATCGAGGAGACCGGCGAGTACGACCTCGAGGGGCTGTTCCTCCGCCTCGGCTGGGCCATTGACTCGATCGGCGCGAAACGGGTCGTGCTGGACACGCTGGAGGTCCTCTTCGGCGGCCTGGAGAATCAAGGCATCCTGCGCGCCGAGCTGCGGCGCCTCTTCCGCTGGCTGAAAGAGAAGGGAGTCACGGCGATCGTCACCGGCGAGCGTGGCGACGGCGCGCTCACCCGCCACGGCCTGGAGGAGTACGTCTCCGACTGCGTGATCCTCCTCGACCACCGGGTCACCGATCAGCTCTCCACCCGCCGTCTGCGCGTCGTCAAGTATCGCGGCAGCGTCCACGGCACCAACGAATATCCGTTCCTCATCGACGAGCGGGGGATCGAGGTGCTCCCCATCACCTCGCTCGGGCTCGCGCACGCCGCGTCGACGGAACGGATCTCCTCCGGCATCCCGGAGCTCGACGAGATGCTCGGCGGCGAAGGCTATTACCGCGGCAGCAGCGTCCTCGTCTCCGGGAGGGCGGGAACCGGCAAGACCAGCCTCTCGGCCCACTTCGTCGACGCCGCCTGCCGCCGCGGCGAGCGCTGCGTCTACTTCGCCTTCGAGGAATCGGCGAGCCAGATCGTGCGCAACATGCGCTCCATCGGCCTCGACCTCGAGCCATGGATGCGCCAGGGCCTGCTGGAGATCCACGCCTCGCGCCCGACGCTGCATGGCCTCGAGCGGCACCTGGTGACCATGTACAAGACGATCCGCACCGCCATGCCTCGCGTCGTCGTCGTCGACCCGGTCACCAACTTCGTCAATACCGGATCCGTCGAGCAGGTAGGCTCCATGCTGGTGCGGCTGATCGATCTCCTCAAGACAGAGGAGATCACCGCCCTGTTCACCAGTCTGACGCAAGGGGGCATGGACCTCGAATCCTCGGAGATCGGCGTCTCGTCGCTCATGGATACCTGGCTGCTGGTGCGCGATACCGAGGCGAACGGCGCCCGCAGCCGGACGCTCAACGTCATCAAGTCGCGCGGCATGGCTCATTCCAGTCAGGTGCGGGAGTTCTCGTTCTCCGACCGGGGAGTGAGGCTCGTGGACGCCTCTCGCGGCGCGGCCGAAGCGAAACCGAGGATCAGGAGGCAGGCGTGACGACCCAGCCGCCGGAAACGGGGAACGGCGAAGGCGGGGAGCTATGGGACCTGCGGCTGTATGTCGCCGGCCATACTCCGAAGTCCGTCGCCGCCATCGCCAATCTGCAGCGGCTTTGCGAGGAGCACCTGGCCGGCAAATATCGGGTGGAGGTGGTGGACCTGGTCGCCAATCCCCAGCTCGCACGCGCCGACCAGATCCTGGCGATCCCCACGCTGGTCCGCAGGCTGCCTGTGCCGATGCGCAAGATCATCGGGGATCTGTCGAATTCCGAGCGCGTGCTCGTGGGATTGGATCTGCGGCCGAGGCCGGCGTGAAGGAGGGGCTAGCCATGGAAACGGAGCCAGAGCGCATCTACCTGGAGATCGATCAATTCCGCATCCGGCTGGAGGAAGCCGAGGAGACCTTGCGCGCCATCCGCCGCGGCGAGGTGGACGCGCTGGTCGTCGGCGAGCGGCGCGGCGAGGCGGTCTACACCTTGAAGAGCCCGGACCGCTCGTTCCGCCTGATGATCGAGGCGATGGGCCAGGGAGCGGTGACGCTGACGCCCGCGGGAGTCGTCCTCTACTGCAACCGCTGCTTCGCCCGCATGCTGAAGATGCCGGCCGAAGCGGTGATCGGCGCCTTCCTGGCGGACCTTCTCGCGCCGGGCAGCCGGGAGCTCTTCCAGGCGCTGCTGCGCAAGGAGGACGGCGCGCAGGGCGAGGTCGAGCTGCAGGCGACGGACGGCATGAAGGTTCCCGCCTACCTCGCCCTGAGCTCCCTGTGGCTGGACGAAGAGCGCGTCCTCTGCCTGGTGGTGACCGATCTGACCGAGCAGAAGCGGAGCGAGCGGATCGCGGCGACGAGCGATGCCAAGGACCGCTTCCTCGCCGCCCTGAGCCACGAGCTGCGGACGCCGTTGACCCCCGTCCTGGCGGTGATCTCGAACCTGGAGGCGAGCGGCCGCCTGCCCGCCGAGCTGCGCGGCGAGATCGCCATGGTGCGGCGCAACGTCGAGCTCGAGGCGCGCCTCATCGACGACCTGCTCGACGTGACGCGCATCACCCGCGGCAAGCTGGAGCTGCAATACCAGGAGGTCGATCTGCGGCAGGTCCTCGAGCACGCCATCCGCACGTCGTGCGGCGAGGAGATCGCCGCCGGCCGCCTGCGCGTGATCACGGAGATCGCCGACGGCCATCCCATGTGGGCGGACGCGCCGCGCCTGACGCAGGTGTTCTGGAACCTGTTGAGCAACGCCGTCAAGTTCACTCCCGAGGACGGCACGATCGGCGTGCGCTCGTGGATCGACGAGCCGGGCTGGCTCGCCGTCGAGATCTCCGACACGGGGATCGGCATCGACCCGGAGCTCCTGCCGCGCATCTTCGACGCCTTCGAGCAAGGGGAGGCGCGGGCGGCGACCCGCTTCGGCGCCGGCCTCGGGCTGGGGCTCGCCATCAGCCGCGCCATCGTCGAGTACCACGGCGGCACCCTGGAGGCCCACAGCGGCGGTCCGGGCTGCGGCGCGACGTTCCGCGTCCGGCTGCCGCTGCTCTCCGTCCCCGCCGGCGCCGCGGACGTGACACGCCAGCCGAGCCGCGCGGCCACTCCGGCGGAGAGAGCCCTGCGCATCCTCCTGGTCGAGGACCATGCCGACACCGCGGAAGCCATCGCGGAGCTGCTGCGCCTCCTGGGGCACGAGGTGACGGTGGCCCTCACGCTCGCCGCCGGATTGGCCGCGGCGGAGGAGATCCAGAGCATCGATCTGGTGGTCAGCGATCTCGGCCTCCCCGACGGCAACGGGCTGGACCTCATGCGCGAGCTCGCCGGGCGCTACGGCCTCAAGGGCATCGCCCTCTCCGGCTACGGCATGGAGGAAGACCTGCGCCGCAGCCGCGAGGCCGGCTTCGAGCGGCACCTCACCAAGCCGATCGATTTCCAGTCCCTGCAGGCGGTGTTGCGCGAGGTCGTGGGTTAGACGAACCGCGAAAGCCGCCTGCAGCACCTGCGGGGCGCGGCGGCCGGTGGCCTGCGTTTCACCTGGGAGGCAGCAGCGCGCGCAGCCGTCGCCCGAACCCCACGCCGATTGCCTCCGGCGGCGGCTGGCGGATGAGGTGGAGCGGCCCGTCCTTTTCGAGGACGCGGACGTGACTGCGGTCGCCCTCGTCGCGCCAGAAGCGCAGCGAGGCGGTGGTGCCGCCGACCCGCAGCCCGTGCAGCTCGACCGCCGGCAACCAGGACGGCAGGAGCGGATCGGCGAGGAGGACGTGCCGGGCGGCATAGGGAACGAGCCCGAGAAGCGTCTGCAGGAGCAGCGGCATGGCGCTGGCGTTCCACATCTGCGGGCTGTTCGACCGCGGATAGGCTCCGGGAGTCGGGTGCTCGTCGGGCGCATAACCGCCGATGGTCTCGGGCAGCCGGTCGCCGGCGTAGAGCTCCGACAGCCGGAAGAGCGCCTCGGCCAGGCGCAACGCCTCGGCGCCGAAGCCCATCCGCCGCAGGCCGAAGCAGATGGTGGCGTTCTCGACCGGCCACACCGTGCCGAGATGGTAGCTCAGGGGGTTGTAGGACGGATGCCGCGTCGTCAGCGTGCGGACGCCCCAACCGCTGAACATGTCGGGAGCGAGGAGGCGGTCGGCGACGTCGCGCAGGTGCGCGCGGGCGATGATGCCGGTCGCCAGGCAATGGCCGACGTTCGAGGTCGGCGTGCGCACGAGCCGCTTGTCCGGATCGAGCGCGAGGCCGTAGAAGCGCTCCTCCGGGTCCCAGAAGTCGCGGTTGAACCGCTGTTTGAGCGCCCGCGCGGCGCGCCAGAGGTCGCGGGCGCGGCGGCGCTCGCCGAGCACCCAGGCGAGCACCGCCATGAGCTGCTGGGCCGCGTACCAATACCCCTGCAGCTCGCAGGTGGCGATCGGCGCCGGCACCGGCCGTCCGTCCTCATAGACGATGGCGTCGCCGCTGTCCTTCCAGCCCTGGTTCTTGGTGCCGGCGGGGGAGCGGGTCAGGTACTCCAGATAGCCGTCGCCGTCGCGATCGCCATAGGTGTCGGCCCACTCCAGGATGTGGCAGGCGGTCTCCCAGTGCCGCTCGACGTCGGCGCGCTCTCCCGTCCAGGCGTAGAGGTTGGCGAGCGCGATGACGTACATCAACGGGCTGGCGAAGTCCGCGTAGTAGGCCGAGTAGGGGTTGATCTCGAGCCGGGCGAGCGGGCCCGCGCGCATCTGGTACGGGATCCTGCCCGGCTCCTCGTCGCGCCAGGCGAAGTCGCGGTCCGACTGCAATCGGCCCAGCCGGGTGAGGGCCGCGTCGAGCATCGCGCCGCGGTCGAGGAGGGCTCCCTGCCAGCCGGCGGTGAGGGCGTCGCGGCCGAAGAACGCGGGGTAGAGCGGCATGCCCGCCTGCAGCGCCAGCCATTCGTCCGGTTGCCCCTCGAGGGTCGGGAACGAGGCGAGGTCAGCGCCGGCGCGGCGGAGGATCCGCTCGGCGAGCGGATTGCCGGGCACCGCGACGCGGGTGAGGCTTTCCCGCCATCGGCCGAGGTGGTGGAGGCGCGCCGCGCGGGCGGTCTCGTCCATCTCCTGGTCGGGATCGCAGGCGTCGACTTGCAGCTCGAACGTCGCTCCGGCCTGCGGCGCCAGCTCCACCCGGCTCGCCCAGCGGTGGGGCTCGACGGTGATCTCTCCGCCGCCCGAGCCCTGGATCGAGGTGGCGAAGGCGAGCCGCGGGTGCTCGTAGCGGAGGCGGATGACGCCCCCGCTGACGGTGGCGGCGATCGGGGCCTCCTGCTGGCGCCGGTCCTCGTGGGCCTCGAGCAGATCCGCGTAGTCGGCGGCGATGACGAAGGCCACCTCGGGAGCGACCCGGACGCGCGAACGGTTGTGGAGCTTCAGGGTGGCGCGCAGGCGGTGGGGCTCGAGGCGATAGATCAGGCGCAGGTCGAGCCCGCGGTGAGGGATGCCGTGCTCGTCGGTGGTCACCTCGTCGCCGGCGGCGCCGCTGCCGCCGCCGCCGAAGCGGGCGAGCTCGGGATGGACGAAGACGAAGGCCAGTTGCGCGGCGTCGGGACGCGCCCGCTCGCAGCACCAGGGCGCCACACCGTCGATTTCGAGACGTAAGAGGCTGAGGTGGCGGGTCTCGCGCACGTAGAACCCGGTGAGCGGCTGGGCGTGCCCGCACTCTCCCTCGTGGTTGGTGATCAGCAGCGAGGGTCCGAGCCAGGCGGCCGGCAGATCCATGCGGATGGTCGCTTGGGTCATCCGCTCGGTCCGCGCTGCTGCACTCCCATGCCATACCGGTAGACCAACTCGCCTCCGAGCCAACCGGATACGCCGATGGCCACCACCCCGAGGAGGGTCAGGAGCATCGCCGCCCGCGAGGCCGGATCCTGCCAGCGCAGCCAGAAGGCAAGGGCGAAGATCGCCACCGCCAGCAGGTTCACCACCATGTGCCGGATGGCGACGCGGCGAACTTTGGCGCCGGTGATGGCGAGCAGGTCGATAAGCCCCGGGATCGCAGCGAGCAGAGCGCCCACGACACCGCCCCCCGTCGCATAGAGCGCCGTCGTCTGCCAGCCCGGGCCGCCGCCGAGCAACGTCGCGACGTCGCACACCAGAGCGAACGTCCAGAGGCCCAGCGGCAAAACGACCAGCATGGGATGGATCGGGTGACCCTTGAAGCTGGCGCTCAGCATCGTCCACCTCCTCCCAGTCCGGGGTCAATCCGGATCCATAGGTCGTGCCCAAAAAGCTGATCTATTGCAAAAAGCGCACCTGTCGGCGAGCGAGCGGCGCCCTACGCCGCCTCT
>DATBGJ010000525.1:0-5542 GCA_036558045.1 Thermoanaerobaculia bacterium | reverse complement strand
GAAGCGACGCGAACAGCCTCACCGCGGTTCTCCGGCGGGGGTCGGGGCTTTGCCCGTTCCGCGCATGATGGTCGTATAGGTCCGCAACGGCGGCGGTGGAAAGGATTCCGTGAGGCCGTCCGGCCAGAAAACGCGCACCCCGGTCACCTCCGAGGAGCTGCCGAGGCCCACCAGGACTTTTGGGTCGTTCGCCGATTCGTAGCTGCCGTCCGTGGCCGCCCGCCGCCAGAGCGACGGCGCTCCCTTGCGCACCACCTCGACGCGGGCACCCAAGAGGTCCCGCTCCGCCTTCGCGCCGGCCGGGCGGCCCACCAGGCGCAGACCGAGCCAGGGATTGCCGCTGGCTTGCTCGTTGACCAGCAGGCGAACGGGAGTGTCGGCATCCACCACCAGGATATCCGTGTCACCGTCGTTGTCCACGTCGCCGAAGGCGGCACCCCGCGAGACCTTCGGCGTGCGGAAGGCGGCGCCGGCTTCCGCGCTGGCGTCCTTGAAGCGGCCGCCGCCCACGTTGCGGAAGAGCTGGTCCGGTTCGCCATAGGGGGCCAGGCCCTCTCCCGAACCCATGGCGCCCGCCAGGTTGACGGCGCCGTTGAAGGCCGCGAGGTCGAGCCGGCCGTCGTTTTCCACGTCGATCCAGTTGGTGCCGAAGCCGGTGAACGGCAGGCTCGGCGCGCCGAGGCCCGAGAGCGCCGTGTCGTCCTCGAACACGCCACCGCCGAGGTTCACGTAGTAGGTGTTCGTCTCCGCCGTCAGGTGAGTGATGAGCAGGTCGTCGTCGCCGTCGCCGTCCGCGTCGCCCACGGCGATCCCCATGCCCGCCTCCGGCCGGCCGGCGGCGTTCACGGCCACGCCGGAGATCAGCCCGTCTTCCTTGAACGTGAAGTCGCGCTGGTTGAGCCAGAGGAAGTTGTCGGCGCCGTCGTTGGCCACGAAGAGGTCGAGCCAGCCGTCGCCGTTCAGGTCGTCCGCCACCACGCCCAGGCCGGGCCCCGGCTTGCGGCCGATGCCGGAAGGCAGCGAGACGTCCTCGAAGGTGCCGTCCTTGCGGTTGCGCAGCAGGCGGTCCGGCACCGGCTTGAAAGTCGAAGGCCCGCAGAAGTCGCGGCGCGTGCTGGCCGCGAAACAGTGGACGTTGTTCTGCAGCGAGAAGTCGACGTAATTCAGCACGAAGAGATCGAGCCAGCCGTCGCGGTCGAGATCGGCGAAGGTGGCGCCGGTGCTCCAGCGGGGATCATCCACTCCAGCCCTGGCCGTTACGTCCGTGAAGGTGCCGTCGCCGTTGTTGTGCCAGAGCTGATTGGAGCCGAAGTTGGCGAGGTAGAGATCCATCCGCCCGTCGTTGTCGTAGTCGCCGGTCGCCGCTCCCATGCCGTAGCCGGTCGCCCGGATGCCGCTCGCCTCGGTGACGTCGACGAAGCGAGGCACCGGATTCTTCCCTTTGGGTGTGATCAAGTCGTTCCGGAACAGCCGTCCCCAGCCCGCGGGCCCGGGATCGGCGGAGCCCGGCTTCAGCGGGTGTCCCTGCACCACGAAGGCGTCGAGATCGCCGTCGCCGTCATAGTCGAAGAGAGCCGCCCCGCCGCCCATGATCTCGGGCATGTAGAGCTCGCCGGACTGCCCGGTCGCGTAGGTGAAGGCGAGCCCCCACTCGTCGGCGCGGTCGACGAAGAGGTCGGCGGCGGCCGCCTGGGAGGAGACAAGGACAGCAAGGACAGCAGGGACGGCAAGGACGGTGAAGGGACGCATTCGAGGGCAGTCTACAACGCCGCCGAACACTCTCTTTCGATCGCTGCCTCCCGGAACCGCCGCACGATCTCGCCCGCCGGCTCGACCTTCTCGATGCCGGCGACGCTCTTGCCCGCCTGCAGGTAATCCCGGTAGGAGAAGGCGCGCGCGGAAGACCGCTTCAGCTTCCAGATGGACTGCAGCGAGTAGAGCATCCGCATCCAGTGCTTGGTCTTGCGTCCGCGCAGCATCCAGCGGGCGATGGGGCCGGCCTTGGTGCCCACCTCTTCGATATAAGGAGTGCGAATCACGGACACGGGAACGCCCGTCATGCGCTCGGTCAGGACGATGTCGGACTCCTCCGCTTCGAGAATGGCCCGCTTGTAGTCCGCATGCGCGTTGCACTCGGTGGTGGCGATGAAGCGGGTGCCCATCTGCACCGCGGCGTAGCCCATCTGTAGAGCGCGCACGAAGTCCTCCTCGTCGCCGATGCCGCCGGCGCAGACCACCGGCACGCCGAAGTCCGCCAGCTCCGCGATCAGCTCCTCGGCGCTCTTCGGACCGGCGTGGCCGCCGGCGCGGTCGTTGACGGCGATGAGGCCGTCCACTCCGGCCTCCAGGCCCTTCACCGCCCACTTCCTCTCCGTCACGTCGTGATAGACGAAGCCGCCCACGGCGTGCGCCTTCTCCACCACCCAGCGCGGATTGCCGAGCGAGGTGACGAAGAAGCGGATCCCCGCCTCGACCGCCTGATCGACGAAGCCGCGCATGCGCTCCAGGTAGACCTTGGAAGAGCGCTCGACGATGACGTTCATCCCCACCGGCTTCGCGGTGAGGCCGCGGATGAGCTTCAGCCCCGCTCCGAGCTCGTGGCGGTGGACGTAGACCATGGAGAGCGGCTGGATGACGCCGATGCCGCCGGCCTCGGAGACCGCCGCCACCAGCTCGGGATTGCTGCACGGATACATGGCGCCACAGAGGAGCGGCACCTCGATGCCGAGTTGGCGGGTGACGGGGGTGTCGAGGAGGGACATGGAGCATGATTGTAGAGGAGGCGAGGCGGAAGGAGGGCGTATACAATGTCGGCGGAGGCAACAACGTGGACAGGAACCAGCTCCTCACCCGCTACCGTCAGACCCGCAACCTGAGCACCGAGCTCTGCCGCCCTCTGCACCCCGAGGACTACCGCATCCAGTCGATGCCGGACGTCAGCCCGCCGTGGTGGAACCTCGGGCATACCACCTGGTTCTTCGCCAGGAACATCCTCGAGCCCTTCGGCCGCTACACCCCGGAGGACGCGCGCCTCGAGTACGTCATGAACTCGTACTATGAGTCGCTCGGACCGCGCATCCGCCGCGACCACCGCGGGCTGGTGACGCGCCCCACCAACGACGAGGTCTACGCCTTTCGCGAGTCGGTCGATGCGCGGGTCGAGGACCTGATCCGCACGGTCCCGGACGCCGACCTCGACCGCGTCCGCTTCCTCGTCTACACCGGCGTCCAGCACGAGCAGCAGCACCAGGAGCTGCTGGTCACCGAGCTCAAGCACATCCTGGGCAGCAACGTCCCGGAGCTGCGCGAGCCGTACCGCGCCGCCCCGCCCGCCGATGGCCGCGGCGTTCCCGCGGCGCGCTGGATCTCCTTCGCGGGCGGGCTCCACGAGTTCGGCAACGTCGAGGGCGGCTGGTGCTGGGACAACGAGATGCCGGTCCACAAGGCCTGGCTGGACGAGTTCGCCTTGAGCAGCCGCCTGGTCACCAACGCCGAGTACCTGGAGTTCATCGCCGACGGCGGCTACCGCAACCCCCTCCTCTGGCTGTCGAACGGCTGGGCGAAGGTCCAGGAACAGGGCTGGACGGCGCCGTTCTACTGGGAGGAGGACGGCGGCGGCTGGCGGGCCTGGACCCTCTCCGGCGTGCGCGGCGTGGACCCGGACGAGCCCGTCTGCCACGTGAGCTTCTACGAGGCGGACGCCTTCGCACGCTGGCGAGGAGCGCGCCTGCCCACCGAGCGCGAATGGGAGCACGCCGCCCGCGTCTCGGGCTTTCCCGGCGCCGGCGCCAACTTCCTCGACAGCGGCGCCCTGCATCCCCGGCCGGCCGAGACGAACGGCGCGGGCGAGACCGCCCTGCTGCAACTGGGCGGCGACGTCTGGGAGTGGACGACGAATCACTACGAGCCCTACCCGGGTTACCGGCCGTTCGAGGGCGCGCTGATGGAGTACAACGGGAAGTTCATGGACAACGTCCGCGTCCTGCGCGGCGGCTCCTGCGCCACGCCGGAGAATCACATCCGGGCGAGCTACCGCAACTTCTGGGCGCCGGACACCCGGTTCCAGTTCACGGGGATCCGCCTGGCGGCCTAGCCGCCCTTGAACGGCCCCACGATCTCGCGGGTGATCCAGCCGCCGTAGAAGCCTCCCGCCTGCGGCTGCACCCGCTCGCCGTCCACGAAGCAGGCTTCCATGGCCTGGGGATAGAAGGCGACGTAGCCTTTCATGGGCTCGTAGATCTGCGTGGGGAGGGGGTAGTACCAGGCGGCGGCCTCGGCCTTCCGTCCGTCGACCTCGACGTCGTAATAACGTGCGAGGCCCTTCCACTCGCACCAGGTGGCGCGCGGATTCTCCGTCAGGAATTCCATCCGGACGTCCTCGGGAGGGATGTAGTAGACGGGAGGATGGCTCGTCTCGAGCACGCGCTTGGCGCGGCGCGTCTCGGCGAGGGTGACGCCGTTGAAGACGACCTGGATGAGCTTGGGTGAATCCTCCAGCGCCGGCGGCCGGGGATAGTCCCAGACGGATTCCTGGCCGGGGGCGGGCTCGATGCGAGGGGGCGTCATGGCCCCAACAGGATAGCGCGTCTGGGATTTCTCAGTTTCCGCGCGGCTTGCCCCTTCCCCGCAGAAATCGCCAGCCCAGGAGGAATCCGGCGCCGAGCCCGATCGCCACCGCGGGCAGCGGGTGCTCGCGGGCGGTCTGCCGCAGCTTTTCGGTCTTGGCGCTCGATCGATCCTTGAGATGATGCAGGACGTCGCGGCCGATCTGCTGCGGCGCCAGTTTCGACTCGAGGGCCGCGAGGGTCTTGTCCATCTCGGCGCGGGTGCGCTCGATTTCGGAGCGGATCTCCTCCGAGCTGCGCTCGCCGGTGGTCACGAAACCTTCTGCTTCAGCCATTCCTTGTCCTCCCGCAAGCTTTGGGTGGTTCTCCGGGGAACGAGGCTCTCGCCCTTGAGCCGTTCGAGGGCTTTCCTGACGAGCAGATAGCCGGCGGCGCCGAGGATCAGGCCGACGATCAGGGGCGCCAGCCAGACCGCGACGCGAAGCGGCATGAATCCTTCGAGGAGCGCCGTGAGGCCGTAGATCGCCGCCGCCAGCAGGGCGAGCGCGCCGAGCAAGGCGACGCCGCCGCCGAGGGCAAGCGCGCCGAGGTGCGCTCCCAGCCGCGACGCCTTCTCGGATATCTCGGTCTTCGCCAGCTCCACCTCCTGCCGGAGGAGCGTGCTGATCTCGCGCGTGAGCTGCTTCAGCAGTTGTATAAGGGATCGGTCCTCCACCCCTGGGGACCGTTCTTCCATGACAGCCATGGCTCCAACTCCTTTCGAAACGGATCTCCAGATGGAGATCGCGCCCCAGCCGAAGGAGTCGCAAGGGGTGTGCCAGTCCGGCTCCGAAGCGTCAATTCGCGGTGATATGTTGCCGAATCCAAACCGACTCGAGGAGAGATCTCATGCCCATCGCTTTCCAGACCCTGACGATTTCCAGCGGAAGCACCGCCTCCGCCACTTTCGAGGGAACGGTGAAGAGCGCGTTTGCCGC